>JBGCDC010000246.1:0-16691 GCA_045105055.1 Phycisphaeraceae bacterium
TTTACGACCACCACGGGATGACCGAGGTCGGACCGGTGACCTATCAAGACAACGATGCGCCAGGGTGTCTTCGCGTGGCATCCGATAGCTTCCTTGTCGAAGTGATCGATCCGGTAACGACGCAACCTCTCGCGCCGGGTAACGAAGGCGAACTTGTGTTGACCACGCCCAAACGCAGTGCTTGGCCACTGCTCCGCTATCGCACCGGCGATCTCGTCAGGCAAGACCCCAACGACCCGATGCGACTCCTCGGCGGGATCCCCGGGCGAATCGATGACATGGTCCTCATCCGCGGCGTGAACGTCTATCCCTCTGCAGTGGACGCGGTGGTGCGACGCTTCGATACAGTTGCCGAGTACGAAGTAGTGGTCGAACATAGCGGAGCGATGCGCGAGTTGTCGCTGCGCATCGAGCCGTGCCCAACTTGCCGCGATGCCGTTGTCTTGTGTAAACAAGTCGCGGAAGCGATGCGTGATGCGCTGAGCCTGCGTGTGCAGGTCGATGTAGTTGAACCTGGCACACTGCCAACGTTCGAGATGAAGGCGAAGCGCTGGCGTGAGGTGACGCGATGAATGAAGCAGCAGACACCCAGCCGATCCTTGCCGTCCAAGGCATCACCAAGACCTACCCCGACGCTGGAGGCGGAACGGTGACGGTGCTGTCGGGCATCGACTTATCGCTGCGCCGAGGCGAATCCGCCGCGATCGTTGGCCCCAGTGGCTGCGGCAAGACGACGCTGCTCAACGTCATCGGCACGCTCGACACGCCGACCGCTGGCACCGTGACCATCGCTGGTAAAGACATCACCACACTCAACGAAAAACAACGAGCCGACGTCCGTGCGAAAAAGGTCGGCTTCGTCTTTCAAGAACACCACCTGCTACCCCAATGCACCGCGATAGAGAACGCATTGATCCCGACGCTGGCCAAAGGCATCGATCGGCAAGGCACACAAGAACGCGCGACCGAACTCCTCAAGCGCGTCGGACTTGGTGACCGTCTCAACCATCGCCCCGACGCGCTCTCTGGCGGACAGCGTCAGCGCGTTGCAATCGTCCGAGCACTCATCAATCGTCCCACCCTGCTGCTCGTTGATGAGCCGACGGGAGCACTAGACAGCAAGACCGCGGATCAGATCATGGCGTTGCTGATCGAGCTCAACCAAGCCGAGCAGACCGCGATGCTGATGGTGACGCACGCCAAAACCTTAGCGGACCGGCTCGATCAAACGCTCCAGCTTGAGCTAGGGCATCTTAAAACCGAGGCCGAGGAATGACGCTCACGCGCCTTATGTTCTTGTCGCTACGAAGGTTTTGGCGTACGAACCTCGGCGTCATGCTAGGTGTCGCGCTGGCCAGCACCGTCATCACCGGCGCACTGCTCGTCGGCGACTCAATGCGCTACACGCTTTCGCAAGCTGCCGAGCAGCGACTTGGCGGCATTGACCAAGCTGTCATCGGCGGCGATCGCTTCTTTACAACCGAGCTCGCCAGCACCCTAGGCCAAGGCAGCAGCGGAATCATCGTTGCCCAAGGCGTTGTGTCAACGCCCGACGGGACACGCCGCGCAAATAACGTCGCGCTCATCGGCGTTGATGATGAGTTTGTCGAGATGATGGGCCTGCCGACGCACCCCGATCCAGAGCAGGCAGTCTTAAACAAGCCGCTCTACGAGCAACTCGGGCTATCAGTTGACGACACGCTCATCATACGTGTGCCCAAGCCCTCTGCCTTGCCGATCGACGCCTCGCTTGTCAACGCGAGTAAGCCCGCACTTGCGCTGCGTGTCAACGTGACGGGTATCGCGAACGACAACGAAGGCGGTCGCTTTAGTCTCCGAGCCGAGCAGCGCACGCCGATGAATATCTTCGTCAATCGCGACTGGCTTGCCGAGCAACTCGAGCAAGCGGGGCGCGTCAATCTTGCGCTATCGCCTCAGTCGATCGAGCCTTTCAGTGTGAGTCTGTCTGACATCGAACTATCGCTAGCAGAGCGTTCTGACGGGCAGCGTGAACTCAACACCCCTCGCGTCTTTATCGATGCGTCTATTGAAACTGACCTCGCCGAATTATCTGGGCAACGGCTACTAACCTACATGGTCAACACGGTTTCACTCGGCGATGCACAATCGCCTTACGCGATGGTTACCGCCGCCGACTCGCTAGGCGGGCTTGACTTAGCTGATGACGAAATTGCCATCAATACTTGGCTTGCCGACGATATCGGCGCCGCAGTTGGCGATAGCGTAACGTTGACTTATTTCCTTCCCGATGAAGGGGATCGACTGCTCGAAGCGACGGCCACCCTCACCGTCAAACGCATCGTGCCTATCCATGGCGTTTTTGCTGACCGGACATTGACGCCTGACTTTCCAGGCTTAGCCGAGGCGGCTCAGCTGTCACGATGGGACGCCGGGCCCGCGATTGACCGCAGCCGAATCCGCGATAAGGACGAGGCGTATTGGGATGACTACCGCGCAACGCCCAAGGCATTTATCAACCTCGCCACCGGCCAACGCCTCTGGTCCAACCGCTTCGGCACCCTCACCGCGATCCGCTTTGACGCCGACACAACCGAAGCACAAATTCTCGATCGCATCGATACCGATGCGCTAGGCTTGGTCGCGACCGATATTAAGGCACAGGCCAAGGCCGCCGCAGTCGGGACGGTGGACTTTGGGCAGTTATTCCTGTCACTCTCGGGCTTCATCATCATTTCCGCAGTGGTCCTTGCCGCCCTACTCTTCGCAATGTCGGCCGAGCAACGCGCACGGCAACTCGGCACGATGCTCGCGCTCGGGCTTAACCAACGACAAGCCTCCGCGTTGTTACTTGGCGAAGGTTGTATTGTCGCGTCATTAGGTGCGCTGGTTGGTATCGGCGGCGCGGTGCTTTATGCAAGTTCTGTGACGCAAGCTTTGGCCGGGGTTTGGTCGGGCGCAGTCGCGGGCTCGGCAGTACTCTTGCACATGACCCCGATGAGTTTAATCCTCGGACCGCTTGCAACGCTGCTCATCAGCCTGCTCGCGATGGGACTGTCTGTGCGTAGCTTGACCCGACGCAGTGCTCGCGAACTACTCGCAGGCGGCATCGGCAAGGTGTCGAGTCCATCGCGCCTCCCCAAGTGGCTTTGGCTGATCGTTGGCGTGCTTTGTTTATTCGCTGCGGTGATATTCGCACTTACGAATTCGCAAAGCGGGATGCGCGCCGCGATGATTGGCTTTACGGGCGGCGCTGCGTGTTTAACAGGCTGTTTGATCCTGCTGTACGCGTTGCTCATGACGCGTAAAACCAAACAAACGGGGGGACGCCTGCTGCAGTGGCATCGCTCGCTTGCGATCCTCAACCTCACGCGCCGCCGAGGCCGAACCCTCGCTGGCGTATTCATGCTCGGCTCGGGCTTGTTCCTTGTGTTCGCCGTGTCGGGCTTCCACCTCGGTACAAGCGACGATCCAACCTTACGCGCATCGGGTACCGGCGGATTCACACTGCTTGTCGAGACCAGCCAACCGATTCGCTACGACCTCAACACGGAACTGGGCAGAGACCACTATGCACTCAGCGAAGATGAATTGCCCTCCGGCTCGGTCGTTCCAATCCGTGTCAGTAGTGGCGATGACGCCAGTTGCCTAAACCTCAACCAAACGCCGACGCCACGCGTGTTGGGTGTCGATCCTGCGTTGCTATCAAGTCGCGAAGCGTTCGCGTTTTTTAGTCTTGCGGGTCAACCGCCAACATGGGATGCACTGACACCCGAAGCGAACGAAACCGGCGCGATCCCTGTTATCGCCGACGCCAGTACCGCCCAGTGGGCGCTCAAACTCGCCATCGGCGACACACTCATTGTGCCCGATGAACAAGGCCAACCCGTCACACTACAACTCGTCGGCACCATCGAGAACTCGATCCTCCAAGGCAGCCTGATCCTGCATGAACAAGCCTTCGAAAAAATATTCCCCTCGATGTCCGGCTATCGGATGATGCTTGTCGATGACATCCCGTCACACCAAGCTAAACAAACTGCGTCGTTACTAAACGAAGTCCTCGTTGACGAAGGCGCGATGGTGACGTCTACGACTGATCGCCTGGCGGAATACAACCGCGTGCAGAACACGTACCTCGCGGTCTTCCAGTTGCTCGGCGGGCTTGGCGTATTGCTCGGCGCGCTGGGCCTAGGCATCGTCACCGCGCGAAACCTGCTTGAGAGGCGGTCCGAACTCGCTCTGCTCAGTGCGGTGGGTTTAAGCCGTGGCCGGATTGCACGCATCGTATTGACTGAACACGCCACAATACTCGTGCTCGGCTTGTTAGTCGGCAGCGGCAGCGCATCGCTTGCAACGTATCACGCCACTTCGCAAGCCTCATCAACAACCGTCGGCGACCTACTAATCTTCGCCGCACCCCTGCTCGCAGGGCTCATCGCGATCATACTCGGCTTACTGCCCGTCATACGGGGACGACTCACCGATGCCCTCCGCAAAGATTAACAGCTCATCTCCTGTAACTGTCCGATAAAGAATTCTTAGGCCTATGTTTTTTCATGCGCCGCAGTACACTACGCGTGGAAGGACTACACATTGAATTATTTTCGCACCGTATCGCCGCGTCCAGTTATTTTCGGCTTGTGGATTGTGGCGGTGCTCTTGCACGTCGCCCACGCTCCACTGTCTCATGCACAAGAGGTGGTACCCGAGAACAAACCCAAGATCAACGAGCCGGTCTTTGCCGTCTCGTCTTTTAAGATTCAGCTCGACCGCGAGGTTGTCGCCGAAGACCTCGATCTAGAGGCGCTGATGCGTCAGCCGATTACACTCGCGAAGGTTGGTGACGTTTATACGCCCACGCAAATCGGCATCGACTCCATCGAAACGAGCCTCGAAAAACTCAGCGGCGAGGCAACGCAGCGATACGATGTCACCGCGCTGCGTGTCATCATCGACGACCTGCTTTTGTACCTCAACGAAGACGAGAAACTCGTCGGCGTCGTTGTCGCGCCCTCGCCACTAGACATCGGCGTCGATCTGAGCGACCGGCGAGGCGAACGCACAGAGCTAACAATACTGATCCGCGTCGCTTCGGTTGGGCAGCTGCGAACCCTCGCTTCAGGCGACCGCATCCCCACCGACAAACGCGAAGACAACCCGCTGCACCAAACGATCTTGGACCGCTCGCCCCTACAGCCCGGCGAGCAGACGCGCACAGGGTCACTCCTCAAGCGCGACCAACTCGACGAATACCTCTATCGCCTCAACCGCCACCCCGGCCGACGCGTTGACGCAGCGATCTCCCCCGGCTTAGAAGCGGGCGAAGTGTCGTTGGATTACCTCGTCGCGGAGAACAAGCCCTGGTACGCCTACTTCCAGATCTCTAACACCGGCACCGAGTCCACCAACGAGATCCGCGAACGCTTTGGCTTCACCCACAACCAAGTGACCGACAACGACGACATCTTCAACATCGATTATGTCACCGCAGGCTTTGAAGAAAGCCACGTCGTTCAGATGAGCTACCGTCGACCGCTCGACGAGCGTTGGCAGGTTCGTTTTAACGCGTTGTACTCCGACTTCACCGCCGACCAAGTCGGCTCACCGTTGCCGTTCACAGGCGAAGATGCGGCCTTCGGCGCATCGCTGGCGTACAACTTTTACCAAAATGATGCGTTGTTCCTCGACGCGGTCGGCGGGCTTGAGTACTACTACACCTCGGCCAACAACGAGACCGTCGCGATCGAAGGCGAAGCAAATCTCCTGCTCGGCTCGCTCGGCTTGGAACTCGAACGCGTAACAGACCTCGCACAGATGCGCGGCTTCGTTCGACTGATGGGCAACCTCAACGAGGGAAGCGCCAACGATTTCAACAGACTCGGGCGCACCGCACCGGACACCCGTTTCTTAGTCATGCAGTACGCATTGACGAAGTCGTTTTACCTCGAACCCCTTCTGAATAAGGAAGCTTGGCTGGACATCTCCGACCCGTCGACATCGACGCTGGCACACGAGATCGCGCTAGGGATGCGCGGCCAGTGGGCGGTAGCGGGCGATCGTTTGCTGCCGACCTTCCAGGCCGTGTCCGGCGGGCTCTACACCGTACGTGGCTATGAGCAATCCGAAGTCGCGGCGGACAGTTCGCTGATTCTCTCGGCCGAGTACCGCTTCCATGTGCCGCGCATCTTTGGCCTCGAAGCGCCCCGTCGCTCACAAGTCTTTGACCGCCCTTTCCGCGTCGCGCCCGAGTCTGTCTATGGCCGACCCGACTGGGACCTGGTGCTCAAAGCCTTTGTCGATTATGCCTACATGGACGTCACAGACGAGTTGGCTTTTGAAACAGATGAGAACCTACTAGGCACCGGCCTTGGCCTAGAACTAGCACTCAAGAACAATGTCAATTTCCGAGCCGAATGGGGCTTTGCGCTACAGGATGCGGGTCGGACCGATGCTGGAGACAGCCAATTCCACTTCGTCCTCACACTGGTTTATTGAGTAAAACACGCATAAAACAAAGTGATTTTAGGTTTAAAGGATTAGGTCAGGTCAGCTTCCTGGCTTATAATTTCCGATAAGAAGCCCGTTTTTTTGATTCAGAGGCAAGCAACATGACACCTATCAAAACCACCCGTGTGCTGCTAGCCGCGGCGCTGTGCACTTTCACTGGTTTAGCCCAAGCTCAGATCCAGTCGACCGACGCAACCAACGGCGTCTCCATCGACGTTACCTCGACCGGCGTCACGAACATTACTGCGCCCGACAACGCCATCATCAACTATTCGCAGTTTGATGTCGCCCGCGGCCAGACCGTCAACTTCCTCCAGCCCGGCGCCGCGGCCCGCGTGCTTAACCGCATCAACGGTAACACGCCCAGCCAAATCAATGGCACCGTCAATGCCAACGGGGTCGTCTACTTCGTCAACCGTGCAGGCGTCACCTTCGGCCCCAACTCCGTCGTTAATGCCGCGGGGATCTACGCCGCCGCCGGTGCCCTAAGCGACACAAACTTCTCAGATGGCTTTGACGCCTTCTCGCAAGTTGATGGCGACGTGAACCTCAACGGCACAATCAACGCCAGCATCATCGCCGCCTTCGTCGGACGAAACGTTGTCAACAACGGCGACATCTCCGTGCCCTGCGGCACCGTCGTCCTCGCATCGGGTAGCGAAGTCCTCATCGGCAGCCCGCTCGGCGGACTCATGGTCCGAGTCGGCGCACGCACTGGCGGCTTCGACGGCTCAGTCTCCAACCAAGGCACGATCAAAGCCCGACAAACCACCCTTATCTCACGCGATATTTACTCCGTTGTCATCGACCCCGACCACGATGACATGCCCCACGAGAACAATAAGCCCGGCATCATTGTCTCCGAACTCGACACCAATGACGACGGCGTCATCAACCTCGACGATATCCAAACCGCATTCGATAATTTCACGGGCCCGCTAGCGCCAGGCACCGGCGGAATGACGCAGGCACAAGGCGATACCGATGGCGATGGTGATATCGACAACAACGACATCGGCACCCTCTTCGTCGCCTGCGGTGCAATGACCACCCCTCCCGTGGATCCACCGATTGACCCGCCTGTGGACCCGCCTGTGGATCCTCCGGTTGACCCCCCGATTGATCCACCGGTAGACCCGCCAGTGGATCCACCCGTAGATCCGCCTGGGCCACCGATCGATCCGCCAGCCGACGATTTTGCGCTGAGTGATATCGACTTCATCGAATTGCTTCCGCCGCTGACTGAGACGGTCAACCTGACTGAAGCTGATCTAGGCATCTTGCGTGATCAGCTCGGCATCGCGGCCCGTCAGCCACTGCCCAGCGAGCGCACGCAAAAACTAGAAGCCCGTGGCGTTTACGACGACTTTGCCGCGAGTAACACCGGGCCAGCCGGACCCGAAGGCACCTTGGTCGTTGCAAATTCGCGACTGGATTCCGATGTGGTGCGACAGGCCCTCGCGGTATACCGTGAACGACTCGCCTCCGAGGGTATCAGCCCGACGGACCGCTCTGCTCAGATTCGTTCCGCGACCAACGATGCCTTTAGCAACTATGTATCCTTCGTGCCGCAAGGCGAAGCGTTTGATGCAGAAGCCTTCACAATCTTCGTACAGGAAAACAACCCCGCCCTCTTCGAGAGCTTCGCTGCGATGCATGAACTCAACAGGCTGGCTGCGAACATGGGCCTCAGCGAAAAAGAGAAACGCAATAGCGAACGCGTCATCATCGAAAAATCACGCCCCGAAGGCATCAGTTACGAACAGATGAAAGCGGCACTCGACGCGGCTGGCGCGATCGCGCAACGCCCCAACGAGCCTGAAGAGCCGATACAAACCGACGAGCCTGAGCAGGCTGAAGAAGAAGCCTAAACTAAACTTATACTCAATCGTTTTTAGCGAGTTGCTCAGCAGGCTGCATCTCGGCCCACTGCGCGATCTCAAATCCAAATGTTGCCAAGCCGATCGAGTCGGCTGCGACAAGGCTGAACGGCTCTGCAATAAACACATCATCTGCAGAAGCGATCGCCTGTGGCGAGACAGACATCTCCATGTCCGGCTCAATGAAGTGGCTGGTTTGAAACGCCGAGCAGCCCGTCATCGCAGTCGCGAAGAACAGACACGGCACGGTGCGCAACAACCAATGCTTACTAAATTTGATCAAACTAGCCATTTGAGAGCTCCTGATGGATTGCATATCGCAAGTATCAGAATTGCTATCGATCCAGTCAGTGAGACACTGAAGTGCGAAAGCTCTTACCAAGTAAATTCACACAACAACTCATCCGATAATGCCGCGCAGAACCATGCCGTCTGTGACGGTTGTAACGAATAAGCGGACGCCGCTTCTTAAATCACCACGTTTTCGGGTCGACTTATTTCCGCTGCAAGATGAGTAGCGGAGACGTCCAGTCCGGCTTGTTTCGGTTGCTGAACCCGCCAGACTCGATGAACAAATACTCTCCACCGGCGATCGATTTAACCCGCATCTTTAGCGCCTGATAGCCCTTCAGATCTAAGAGCGTATCGCCGGTCCAGACATACATCGGGTTGTCGGTCTTGCCATCTGCTTTGAAGTCGAGGCTCGTGTACTTCGGCCGACGGGCCTGACGAAGCTTTTCGGGGTTGAAGTCCTCGAGCTTGGGCACCTCGCCGATGACCTGCCACTGGCCATGTAAGAGTGGATTGACCTTGTGCGTTCCATCCCATCGATATTTATCAGCTTCTGGATCGATATCAGGATTGCTGCGATCCTGTTTCGTCTGCCAATCCATCGACATCATTGGAATGAACTTAGCGGAGGTATAGATCAGATCGCCACCCATCGGCGGAAGCTTCTGCTCTTCGAAGTGGATGCTTATCTTGCCTTGCTCGGTGTCGTCTGTGGGCTTGGCTTTGTACTTGTCGTTGTAGCGCAGGAAGGTCTTGATCGCGATCGTGACTTCGTCGCCGTTGAAATCGTCCAAGAACTCTTGCGTGACGAAGCCGCCGTTGGGCTGACCGGTGGAGCCGCGTCCGTTGCATTGTTCTTTCTCGACGAACTCCTTGCCGTTGATGTAGACAATGTTGCCGCCGCCTGGGCCGACGTGATCGCCGTCGTTTATGCGGAGGCGGTAACGGTGCCCGTCTTTAAGCTTAGGCAGCTTGAATGTGCCGCGCATCAGAAGCACTTCTTTATCCCAAAGCGTGTTGACGGGTGTCGCGGCGAAGCAGCCCTTCGTCCCGTGGCGTCCGTCGCAGGCTTCGCTACATTTCATGATTGGACCAGCCGGGATCTTGCCAGCGAAGTTGCCAAACGGGCTCTTGGCTATCTTCCACCCAGCTTGATTCGCATTGAACTCTGTCGCATACCACTGCTCCATGCCACTTGGCATCGTTACCTCTCGGTAGCGTGTGATCACTTGGTCATACGGCACCTGCTCAGATGGGATCGGATCGAACGTGTGGTAGGTCCACTCGGCATTACGCAAGTCGGCAAACATCTTCCAGACGTATTGGTCTTGACCGGCACGTTCATGTAAACCGGCGAGCTGATCGATTACATCGCGGCTGCCGCCGGGTCGCGTCGTTTGTTTGTCTAGCGCGACGAGTTGGCCTAGCTGACGTTGATTGCGGCCTACAAACTCAGGCACCAGTTCGTTCAAGATGATCGGCGTGATCGCGCTACGAAGCTCAGGTCCAAACTGGGCTGGATCAGCACGCAGGAAAAACTCCTTGTAGGGAAGGATTTCATCCGGATACTGCTGGCGAGCGATCTTATAGAGCACATCCAAACCTCCGGGGATATCAGCCAACGACTCGGCGATATATTCGAGGTGCGACTCGCGGGTCGAGGAGATGTCTTGGCCGCCGAGCGCCTGATTCTTGCCGGTGTAGCCAGTGTAGATCTCTGGGAACGCTGCGATCGCGAAGGCGAGTACCTCAGGGCCTGCTTCTTTAATCTTCGCACGGAACTGCGGCATCAAGCCAAGCGTCAGTGCCGACCGCTGATTGGTACGGATAACCTCTGCAATCACCGGCAGCACGCGTTTGTACGTTCGCTCATCGGCGATCACATTCGTGAGCGCCTGCATCGCCGCGTTCTGCAGCCACCAGTCCTCGTGGTCGAGGTATCCCTTGATCAAGTCAAGATGCGGGATCAGCCAATCAGCCGGGGCCAGCGCCACGACATGTAGCGCCGCATCCTTCACCCACCACGCCTCCTCGTCGTTTTGAAGCGACGCGATCATCCGGTCAAAGACCTTCTGGGTTAACAGCTCAGGGCGGCTGTCTTTGCGGATCGTGGTCGCAATGGCCGAGTACATCGCCCTACGAACACGGGGCGACTCGTGATTCAAAAACTCTTCGACTAGATGCGGTCGATGCTTCCCACCAGGCGCTCGCCAACCGATATAGCCATGATGTTCACCAAGTGCCTTGTTCGCGGCGATCAGACGGAACACATGGTCTCGGTGATGGATGGACTCACGGATCTGATCATCTGTCGGCGGGTTATCGTTGTCATGGAACCAACGGATGAACTGCATCGACGAGTGCTTCGCGAGTGTCTCATTCGATAGATCAATCGACGTGCCGTCTTTCATCGGCACAGGATCAAACGAAAGAAATTCGTTATCCGCTTCGACACCCCAGAGCTGCTTGGGCAGCTCGTAAGGCTTGGAATACTTGGTACGCGGGGCACCGAAGATACGCATATTTTTGCGCGGAACGGTATAGGCCAAGCCGTAGTTCACGCCCCACTTCTCGGTGTCGTAGCCTCCGCCGCCGAGGATGGCAAACGAACCATCGTATCGTCGCGAGAGTTCGTAGTGCCACTGTCGGCTGTCCATGAAGTCGCGGTACTGCTTAGGCGTTTTGTCATGCATCAGACCCATGGCGGCGCTTCGCCAAATCTCGCCGATGCCGCCGCCGGTGTGGCCATGGAGCATGAAGCTAGTGGTGTAGAAGCTGTTGTAGGCGCAGAGGTCGCGTGCCTTGGCGTACTTCGAATTTTCACCGTCGGGCATGAGCGACGCAGCAGCCGCCATGGTCAGTGCGAGGTAGCCGTTCTTGCCGTTATCGACAAAGCCCTGCTCGGGTCGGCCGTCGCCGTAGGGGTTTCCGCCTCGACCGGCGTAGCGGTAGAAGTGTCGTAGCGAACCGAGCAGTGCGTCGTCAGGTATTTCCGCGCCGCATTCTTTTGCAAGGAGCAGAAAGGTGAGCGCGCCAGTGCCCGCTGCGTTGAGGTGGCCGTTGCCGTAGGTGACGCTTGGTACGCCGCCGCGCCCCGCCCAGCCGTCGAGGTACAAGCCACCGACCGCAGCGTCGGCCCATTTTTGGATATTGGCGAGCACCTGCTCATCGCCAGTCTTGAGGTAGTACTCGCACAAAGGGATGCCGCCGAAGCCGAGGTACCACGCATAGCCCGAGGGGTTCGTCGCAGCACGCGCCCAGTCGCCGACGACTTCCATATCTTTCGGGTCGCCGGTGGACATGAGGAACATCATGTCAATGCTGCCGATGCCTTTGACGCTGTCTGGGCTGGCGATGTAGTCGGCCAAACCACGAACGATCTTGTTCGACTTCTCACAGTTCATCGGCCAGGTCGCGCTGTAAGTGCCAAGCACCGGCACTTGCAAAACAACAGGCTCGTCGAGCCCTTCGATCTTGAGCGATAGCTTGCCATCGGTCGCCTCAGCTTGCCCCAGGAGCTGAGCGAGTTGCATCCGTGGATCGATGTCTTTGAGCGATTCGCCATTGATCGACGAAATGATCTGGCCCTTTTTGAGCTTGCCAGACAACGCCGCGGGCGATCCCTCTTCGACGTTCGAGATACGCATCACAAACGCGGGCTGAATCAAATCGATACCGATCCCAACCGGTCCAAAACGCTTGATGTTCGTCAGTGACTTCGACTCGCTGGCACGGGTTGAGAAAAGCTTCTCACCCGCATAGAACGAAGAATCTTCCGCAAAGACGGGCAAGCATAGGCATAAAGCCACACAGACGATCAAACGTTTCATCATGAATTCCTTCAAACAAATTGCGATAGCGACTGGCGTAATCACACCATGTTAATGCACAAGCAAAATCTTCGGCCTGATCGCCCCACAACCAAGATAAATCAGCAACCGATCAAAGAGAATTCAAACAGAAGACAGGGGTCGCATTCGAGTAAAATGTCGTTTAGCAAACTTCTCATGGTTGATCCACATGTCTATCGATGAACAAGACACTCCGGCCCCAACCCAGCCAGCCGAGTTGGGGTGCGAAATATCGCTCCAATACAGCGATCGGGTCAACTTCGCGATGCAGCAGAATGCAACGCCGTGGGTCGACCGCGTCACCGTAACTTCAACCAGTGAACAGGTGCTCGAAGACCTTGCGCTAACCCTTTCACTGGATACCGGCGAGGCCGAGCCATGGAAAGCGCGGCTCGCTCGTCTCGACCCCGGGAGCAGTGCGACGATCAGCGCTGAAGAGTTTTCACTGGACGTGCAACAACTCGCCAGGCGGACCGAAGCGCAGCGATGCAAGATCATCTGCGAAGTATCTTGCGAAGAAGCCATAACGAGGTCGTCACACCCGGTTGACTTGTTGGCCTTTGATCAGTGGCCGGGTGTGGGATATTTCGCAGAGCTGACCGCGGCCTTTGTCACACCGAACCACCCCAAGGTCGCTGAGCTGTTACAAGCCGCTCGCCAATCACTAGGTGACCTGAGCGACACCGATGCCCTTGACGGCTACCAATCCAAGAGCCGACAGCGAACCTCACACATCGCCGAGGCCTGCTTCAATAGTGCCGCCGCGCAAGGCATCGGATACATCAACCCGCCCGCTAGTTTTGAGACCACCGGCCAACGCGTCCGCCTGATCGACCGCGTCCTTAGAGAAAAGTTCGGCACCTGCCTCGACCTATCGCTAATGCTCATGTCGCTGTGGGAACAATGCGGCATGCACTCGCTACTCCTACTGACCCAAGGCCACGCGATACCCGCGGTCTGGACACACGACACGCACCTGGCACAGACCGTCATCGACGAACCCGCTCGCATCCGCAATCTCATCGAACTGGGCGAAATACTCCCAGTCGAATCAACCTACCTCACGCAAACCGGCGCGCCCTTTAGCGGCGCTGTCGAGGCGGCCAAGCAGACGATGCAATCCCCCGGAGATACGTTCTGCGCTATCGATATCCGATCGGCCCGCAAACGCGGCGTCCGACCGCTACCGCTGCGTAGTGATGGCGAGGCAGGCGTCGACCTCGACGCAATAGATAGCGCACCAGCCGTTGCGTCAGCAAGCACCATCGATAGCGTGGCCTTAGCCGATCGTGCAGACGCATGGTCGCGCGATCATGCAGACGAAGCAGAGTATGACCAGAGCCCATCAGCCCGGATCGTGCGTTGGCAAAAACGCCTACTGGACTTGTCGCTCCGCAACCGCCTACTGAACTTCAAAGAGACAGGCCGGACGCTGCCGTTGACGGTGCCAGATCTTGCAAAGCTAGAAGATATGTTGTCCGACAGTCAGGTCTTGGACGTGCTACCTAAGTTGGATGACAACGAAACGTTTCTCACTGAAGAACTTAGCGACCGACGTCTGCACACGCAGGCAACCGACGCCGAAACCAAGAAACGCCTACTCAACCTCTACCGCACCGCGAAATCAAGCATCGAAGAGACCGGTGCAAACATCCTCTACCTCGCACTTGGGCAACTGAAGTGGTACGAGCACGACGCGGCCGACCAACCACGATACGCCCCACTTGTGCTGCTGCCGATCACGCTGAACCGCGACTCAACGGGCGGAGGCTATGCCTACAGCATCGAACTCAACGATGAGCCTTTGTACCCCAACGTCACGCTGCTCGAAAAGCTACGTAGTGACTTTGGTATCGTCGCGCCAGCACTCGACGACATGCCAGAAGACGAGAACGGGTTGGATATCGAACTAATCTTTCGTAATTTTCGAAATGCGATCCGTGATGTGCCCAAGTGGGAAGTGCTCGACAACGTATCGCTTGGCTTGTTCTCGTTCAACAAGTTCCTGATGTGGAAGGACCTCCAAGAGAAGTCCGACAAGCTGAAAGAGAACCGCTTAGTCAGGCACCTCATCGACTTGCCCGAAGAAGGCTTCGACCCCGATCCATTCCCAAATAGTGCTCAACTCGATGACATTCTCAAGCCCGATGACCTGCAGTGCACGCGCAACGCCGACTCATCCCAGCTCACCGCGGTGTGTGCCGCGAAGGATGGGCGCACTTTCATCCTCGAAGGCCCGCCGGGTACGGGCAAGAGCCAAACCATTGCTAATATCGTTGCGGACAGCCTCGCACGTGGCAAACGCGTACTGTTCGTTGCAGAGAAAATGGCCGCGCTATCCGTCGTGCGCAAACGGCTTGAGCAAGACGGCCTAGGCGCGTTCTGTCTAGAAGTGCACTCCGCGAAAGCATCAAAGAAACAAGTCCTCGCGCAGATTCAAGAGAGTCTACAGGCCTCACGCAACAGCGAGCCCGCCAACTGGGAAGCACTCTGTGCCGAGCTAGGCGCTTCGCGCGATCAGCTCAACGCATACATCCGCGCAATGCACGAGCCACGCGAGACTGGCGAAAGCCTTTACCGCATGATCGGCCGACTCAGCCGTCTCGGCGAAGGCCCAACAACTTCGCCGCCTATCGATCAAATCGCCACGACCACCAAGGGCCAGCTCGACGCTTGGCTCGACGCGATCGCAACGCTACAAGAACGCGCGAAGCCGATCGATCCGCACACGTCTTTCCCGCTGCGTGGTATCGGAACTTGTGAATGGAGCTTCACACTCCCCGAGCAGGCTAAGCAAATCCTTGACGCCGCGACTGAACATGCAATCGCACTGACCGATGCGTTTAAGGCTTGCTTCATCGTGATGCAGGCGAACGTTGACGCAGAGGCGCCGACGCATGCGTCGCTACGTGCCGTTCTCGCGTTAGCGACGTTGCTGCTAGAAGACGAGCAGGCCGACGCAAGCCTACTCATCGGCAGACACGCCGCGTCTATACGCCAACAAGTCCGTCAAGCGATCGCCATCGGCCGAGAGCGCGATGATCAGCGCGGCCAGTTGCTGCACAACTATCGAGAAGACTTTCTAACTCTGGACCACCTAGTCCACCTCGACAATATCCAGCAACATCTCAAACGTGGCTCGTTGATGCGGTTCTTTACCGCGCGTGGCGTCAAAAAAACCATTCGACCTTATGCAAAAAATCAACTCGAGCCACTGCCCGAGGTCATCAAGCACCTCGAACAACTCGGCGAAGTAAAAAAGCTTGACCAACAACTCAACGCCATGACCGATGTCGCCAACGCGCTCGGCCCAGCATGGAACAACAACTTTGCAGACTGGAACGCGATCGAAACGCTCGTCCATTGGTGCGAGCGCTTTTCCGAGCAACTCGGATTGATTCAAGCGGACTCGAAACTAGACGGGCTAAGCGACAAGCTCGTAACAGCCGCTGGTACCGCCCGCACCTTCACATTCACCAATGCTTGCCAATCGCTTATTAACGCATGGCAAGGATGGCTGGAGCAATGGGCTCGCGTCGAGAAGACGCTGCATACCAACAACGAGCAAGCCTTCGGCGAGAACACGGCCGGTTGGCTCGGCATCGTTCACGAAACGCTCGCACGGTGGAGCGATCACCTTGGGCAGCTCAACAACTGGTGCAGTTATCGCGTGGCACGCGATCACGCCCTTGAGATGAGATTGCGCAAGCTAGTGGAAGGCTACGAAAACGGCACGTTCCCGATCGAGGACCTCGGCACGATCTTCTGGCGTAGCTTCGGCACGGCATGGTTTGCTGCTGTTGCGGACCAAGTCGAACCCGTACGGACTTTCAATGCGGATGCACACCTTGCGACGGCCGAGCGGTTCCGGCTGCTCGACAAACAGATGATCGAGTTGACACGCCACGTCATAACCGACCGCTTGGACCAAGATCGTCCACGCCCGACCGCCGCGTCTTCGCAGTCGGAGATGGGTATTCTTCGTAGGGAAATCGAGAAGAAACGTCGCCACCTACCCACACGCCGACTGATCGAATCAATCCCGACGCTGTTGCCACGCTTAAAGCCCTGCTTCTTGATGAGCCCGCTGTCGGTCGCACAGTTCTTAGCGGCCGAACTCCCACCGTTTGATCTGGTGGTCTTTGATGAAGCCTCGCAGATCCCAGTATGGGACGCTATC
>JBGCDC010000247.1:0-3731 GCA_045105055.1 Phycisphaeraceae bacterium
CGCCCGGCGAGACCTTGGCGTGCGTGATCACAAGTACACATTTCTGGACATGATCAAACGCAACCACCTCGTGATACAGCTGCATGTGCAGATCAGGCAACGCGCGGTCGTCTTGTGGCGGATTCGGGAGTTGATCGCCTTCGAGATAACGGACGGTGTCATAGCCCGCGTGGCCGACCCAGCCGCCAGTGAAGTCCGGCAGGCCGGGGATCGCGATGAGCTCAACATCATCGGTGAGCTTTTGCATCTCGGCGAGCGGGTCGTTGCAGGTATAGGACTTGCTATTGCTCGCGTCGTTGTGATCGCGGAGTTGTAGGTCGCTGCCGTGGGCGATGACTTCGAGGATGGGCTGGGCACCGAGGAAGCTGTATCGCGCGGCACGGTCGCCGCCTTCAACGGATTCAAGCAGGAAGCTCGGGGCCATGCGATCGTCGCCACTGACGAGCCTGCGGTACGCGAGGACGGGCGTGAGTGCGTCGGCAAAGAGCCTGCGATACACGGGGATGAGGCGCGGGCCGTCGGCCTGGCTGGCGAGAGTTTTAAACGTGTCTAGATCGGGGATAGCGTGCATATCAATTCAGCGGGTGGGGTTCGGGTCGGCGTCAATCACAGCAGTGGGCTCTCAGGCTTGCCAGCGCCGCGACCATCGTCCGTGTTGCGTCTTATTAAGGTGCATCGCTGAATATCCATCCCGGCAATCGCCGACAAGCTATGTTATACACGATCCGCCTCAGGCTTAGGCAGACCCATGAACGCGCAAACCTTCTTTGAACACCACAGCATCGACACGAACCCCTTCGCCGCAGAGGAAGCTCGCCTGGACCCAATCTTCGATCGGCTGCCCGGCGGCGCGACGGACCACCCCGACTTCGCCAAGATCATGGGCCGAATCGATCAGCCCGCGACCGCGGTCGTCTTCGGCGAGAAGGGCTCGGGCAAGACCGCGATCCGTCTGATGCTCGGCCGAAAGATCAACGAGCACAATGCCAAGCCCGACAGCGCGCCGGTCCTCGTTGTTGCGTACGACGACTTGAACCCGGTGCTGGATAAGTTGCTCTCCGCCAAACGACAAAAGGCCGAGGCGATGCTGAGCAAGTTCAGGCTCGAGGATCACCAAGACGCCATCCTCGCGCGGGCAATTACCAAGCTCGTGTCGGCGATGCTGAACGAAAAGGATCACACGCCCGAGCCCGTGCCGAAGATCGACATGTCGCGTAAAGCAATGAAGGCACTGCCTAAGCAGACGCGTATCGACCTGGCAGTCCTCGCGGCCTTGTACGACGAGCCCGCGAGCGGCTCCGCCCTGCCACGCTTTGAGAAACTCCGGAAAAAGCTACGCATCGGCTGGCACTTGCCGCAGTGGTGGGTGCTGACCAAAGCGATCGTTTATACCGCAGCAGCGGCTGCGCTCTACGTGATGCGCCGGATCATGGATGATGACCCGGTCTGGCTGATGCCCGCGCTAATCATTGCGATACTCAGCGCGATCGCACTCTGGGGCTTCTTCCTTTATAAGCAGTTCAAGCTTTGGTCCCTGGCCCGCCGGGTGACGCAAGAGATGCCCGGGGTCAAGCGCAGCTCGGATGTACTACGTCAGATGTTCGAACAGTTCCGTTCGAGCCAACTCGCAGGCCAACCCCTACCCACCCCGCCCCGTGGCGACACGACGCTGGGTGACACGCGGTACCAACTTACCCGTCGCTTCGTTACGGCGATTAGCGAGATGGGCTTTGCAGGGATGCTTGTCTTTATAGACCGCCTCGATGAGCCAACGCTCGTGCACGGCGACGCCGAAAAGATGAAGGCCATCGCTTGGCCCATGTTTGACAACAAATTCTTGAAGCAAGAACGCGTCGGAATGAAGTTACTGCTGCCGCTAGAACTCCGCTATGAGCTGGGGCGAGAGTCTGCAACATTCTTTCAAGAAGCACGCCTCGACAAACAGAACCTGGTCGACCAATTGACTTGGTCCGGCGCGACGCTGTACGACCTGTGCAACAAACGCCTGGCCGCATGCCACACCGGGCAAGGCGAAGCACCAACTCTGCGGTCGATTTTTGCGGAAGACGTAAGCCGAGAGATGCTGATTGATGCGTTGGATCAGATGCATCAGCCACGCGATGCGTTCAAATTTTTGTACGCCGCGCTCCAAGAGCACTGCCGATTGGTCGCGGAAGACGAAAAAAATTACAAAATTGCTCGGCTCACTCTTGAGAGTGTTCGACGCGACCAAGCGAAGCGCGTTCAAGAGCTCTATCGCGGGCGCGGCCCTGCCTGAGCGTGAGGCCGCATATTATCGGCGACCACTGCTTCAATCTGCCCAAACAGTATGCGAGTCGTTCTTTACGTCTAATAATTAGGCACTCCGTTACCCCTTTGGAGCGGGTTTCAATCGCCACCTTCAGACCTCGATATAAGTTTTGAGTTGTTTTTGGCCCCACAGCCCTTGTTTTCACGATAAACTAATAGTGCTAAATTTCAGGTACAAGCCTTGACTGAATGTACAGTCCTCGCGCGTACCACTTTCGATCCAGACTTCAACCCCCTCCAAGGAGACCTAGTCATGAGAAGCTCGAAACTCACCCGTTTGTTCTCGACCGCAGCCGTTATCGGCGCCCTCGCAACCCCGGCTCTCGCCCAAGAAGAAGAAGGCATCTTCATCCCCGGTGCCTCTGCTGAAATCACGCTTGATTACGTGACTCAGTACTTCTTCCGCGGCTACGAGCAGTCCAACACCGACACCGGCGGCGCTTTCCAGCCCGGCGCGTCGTTCACCATCGACGTTGTCGAAGACGTCACCGCAACCATCGGCACTTGGGGTGCTGTTGAGTTTGACGCACCTGCAGGCGCAGTCAACCCGTCCGCATGGTACGAGCAAGACTACTACGCTAGCCTCGACACCACCATGGGTGACTTCTCCATGGGTCTAGGCATCAACACCTACACCTACCCTGCCGTTGCTGGCTCCAACTCAGTTGTTGAAATCGCAGCAACCGTCGGCTACGACGACTCGGACCTGCTTGGCGACTTCGCCTTCGCTCCATACGTCACCGTCGCAGTTGAAGTGAACAACACCAACACCAACAATGCTGCAGGCGACGAAGCCAGCTACATTGAACTCGGTGGTGCGTTTGCAGTCCCAACCGAAGGCACTGCCATCGAAGCATGGGACTGGTCCGTTCCTTTCGCCATCGGCCTGTCGCTTGACGACTACTACAACGACGCATCCGGCTCCGAAGAATTCTTCGGCTTCGCTAGCGTTGGCCTAGTCGGCTCCATCCCAATGAGCGAGCTCATCGGTACCGACGAATTCGTCGGCGCTTGGGATCTCTCCATCGGCGTTCAAGTCCTCTTCCTCAACAGCGACGTCGCACTGACCGACAACGCTGATGACACGAGCGACAACATTCAGCTGATCGGCTCCATCGGCCTCAGCCGCGAGTGGTAAGAAACCCGCTGGCTTGCCAGCAACCGCCGGCCGCCCCTTAGCTCTCACGAGCTAGCCGGCAACATGCGTTTCCATAAAGAAAACCCGCACACTTCGGTGTGCGGGTTTTTCAATGCGCAAACAGAACTTGCTTTATGTGCGAAACGGAACACATTTTGATCTTGTGTGTTTTCATAGCCGCTGGCGGAAGCCCGTGGGCCTAGACGAGCGAGCTTGCAGTGGTATCGAAAATAGTATCAGCCATCGACCGACGGGCTTCCGCCAGCGGCTATGGCGAGCGCAT
>JBGCDC010000248.1:0-3389 GCA_045105055.1 Phycisphaeraceae bacterium
TGTACGACGTGAAACTGATCGACGAGGTCACCCGTGCTCGAAACCCACAAGTCCTCGCCGGTGCGATTCGTGCGATCCGTTATGGCTTGCAGTTCGGCGATATGGCGACCAACGACGCCCAGCCGTTCATCACGCGTGCCATCACGGACCGCGACATGCGTGTCCGCCTCGAAGCGGTCATGGCCTGTGCGTTCTTGGACTCGCCTAAGGCAGTCCAACTCGCCAACTTGGTCACCACGCAAGATATGGACGGCCCGATCCGTAATGCCCACGCGCAGACGATCAAGGTGCTCAAGTCGAAAGGCTTTGAGTCAACGGCTGGCATAATTGAGTTCTACAACGCCGACGCGGATAAGCTCGCCGAGCTCACGAAAAAAAAATGACCCCAAGGGGTCAGTAATCGCAAGGGCGGCGATTGTCCGCCCTGACCTGCCGATCGCATTGCGGCGGGAAGCCTTAGTTGGCTCAGCACCCGCAACTGAGATGCAGGGCAAGCTGCTGATGCAGCTGGCCAACGACTCACGGTTCGATCCTGTGAAAACGGCCGAGGCAATCACGCCCCTGCTGCTGGGTCTGCCTAGAGAAGCGGTCTTCGCCATCAGCTCGAAACTCGACGCACTGCTCGACAGCGATACAGCGGGCCTGCGTAGTGCGGCCGTCGCACTCAAAGTTCAATCTGGCGCCCCGCTTGGCACACTCGCCGAGCGCGACCCGGCAGCACTGCTTGATGCGGTCACCTCACTGAGCAGCGGACAAGCACCAGCAACGCTACCAAGCACGCTGATCGACCTCGCCGCCGAGGGCAAGCTCGACGCAGGTGTCGCCATCGTGCAAGCCAACCGACTCAGCAGTGATAAGGCTGCTCTATTTGCGCGTCTCGCCGAGCTAGCCGACCCTGCGATGCAGATGAGCTATGAACAATGGGGCCCGCCGCACAGGCTCGCGATGGCGGCCCTTGCGGGGATGCACAAGCTCCCTCACGAAGACTGGCCCAAAGGCTTCGATGCCTACCGCATTGCTCGTCCCGATGATGCGACGCTTAAGCTCGGCAAAGAGATCTACTTTTGGCACGATCAGGGCTGCTACAAATGTCACGGCGAAAATGGCGAAGGGGCCGGCGGCTTCCCCCCGCTCGCCGGGTCTCCCACGCTACTAGGTGACCCGCTTCGCGCCGCCACCATTCTTAAGCATGGCCTCCAAGGCGAGCTCCCTCACACCATCAACCCCAACGATGGCAAGCCCTTTAACGCGCGGATGGAGCCGATGAGTCAATTTAATGACGCGGAACACGCCGCCGTCCTCAGCTACGTCCGACAGAGCTTTGGCAACTTCGCGCCCCCCGTCACACGGGAACAGGTCGCCGCGACGCGACAACCAGAGGCCGGCGCGTTGGCGTGGGAGTTTGATGACCTTATCAATCAATACCCTTTCGCGAGAGACCGCCTGACCGGGCCGCTACCCCCGCCTTCGATCGAGGTCGCGAAACTTACGCTGCCTTCCTCCGGGCTTTGGTTAATGCTCGGCGGCGTGACCATCTGCATGCTATTCATCCTCATCGTGACCTACGCCGGGAAATTCCTACAAGACCCGCACACTCCCACTCCTGCTTGATTATCGCCATGAAACAACTTCTAGTATTGCTCTGCACGCTTGCGTGTTTATCAAATGCCTACGCCGCCGATACCACTCGGCCCAATGTGATCGTCATCCTCTGCGATGACCTTGGCCAAGGCGATCCGCAGTCGTATAACCCCGACTCAAAAATCCCAACGCCGAGTATGGACCGTCTAGCGGAAGAAGGCATGCGGTTTACCGATGCGCATACGCCGTCGTCTGTCTGCACCCCGACGCGCTACAGCACGCTGACGGGGCGGTACTGCTGGCGGACCAGACTTAAGAAAGGCGTGCTCTGGAACGGCTGGGAATCCGCACTTATCGAAGAAGATCGCCAGACCATCGCATCGATGCTTAAGCCCATGGGATACACCAGCGCTGCAATCGGCAAGTGGCACCTCGGCTGGAACTGGCAGACCACTGACGGGAAGCCCGCGAGCCCCAAGGCCCACGACGCGGGCACCGTCGACTACAACGCCAAAGTAACACGCGGCTTGGAAGCCGTTGGCTTTGATCACAGCTACCTGATCCCTGCTTCTTTAGATATGGCACCCTACCTCTGGCTCGTTGATGACCGTGCGGCAGAAGCCCCAACGGCACAGACGCCCGGCAGCAAGCACCGCCGACAAAACGGCGGCGGCTTTTGGCGCAAAGGCGCGATGGCCCCGGGCTTTGATTTCTATGGCGTCGTGCCCGCGGCGTCCGAAGCGTCCATCGCTTTCATCGACCGTATCGCTGCCGAGCAACGTGCCGGTGACGACAACCCTTTCTTTCTCTACTACCCCCTGCCCGCGCCGCACACGCCATGGGTCCCGACGACCGAGTTTCAAGGCGACACGACCGTCGGGTGGTACGGCGACTTTGTCCTGCAAACCGACGCCGAGCTAGGCCGATTGCTCGCCGCACTGGACCGTAACGGCATCGCAGACAACACACTCATCATCTTTACCAGCGACAACGGTTCGCACTGGCCGGAGAGCGACATCGAGAAGTGGGGCCACGACGCGAATAATGGCTGGCGCGGACAAAAAGCCGACATCCACGAGGCGGGACACCGTGTCCCATTCCTCGTCCGTTGGCCCGCGGTGATCAAAGCAAACACCGTAAGCGACCAGACCATCTGCCTCACCGACCTCTACGCGACCGTCGCCGAGATCGTTGGGCACGAACTCAACGATAACGAGGGCGAAGACAGCATCAGCCTCATGCCTATTTTCACCGCCAAGGCCACCGAACCAATCCGTGAAGCAACGGTGCACCACTCGTTCAGCGGCATGTTTGCGATCCGCAAAGGCGACTGGAAACTGATTCAAGGCCTAGGCTCGGGTGGATTTACAAAAATTAATACGAAGGCCGACAAAGCCGCGGGTATCGAAGGTCAGCTCTACAACCTCAAAGAAGACCCGCAAGAAAAGAAAAACCTTTGGAAAGATAAGCCCGAGATTGTCGCGGAGTTGTCGGCACTGCTTGAGAAGTACAAGGCCGAGGGACGCAGTCGGTAAAAAGTCATTCAACAATGCGTGGCTCGTACCGCACCAACTCGACCCAGTGCTTTGCTTTGACATCGCACGCGTCACTGATCTGATGTCGACAACTCGTGCCATTAGCACATACCGTTGCATCACGCTGCTTTGCGTCACGCACCTCAGGGAACAGCCTTTGCTCGCCGATCTGCATCGATAGATCATAGTGCTCATACCCGAACGAGCCCGCCATGCCGCAGCAGCCCGAGTCGACCTCGCTGAAGTCTAGCCCATCGACCGAGGCGAAGAGCC
>JBGCDC010000249.1:0-7127 GCA_045105055.1 Phycisphaeraceae bacterium
GCGTGATCGCAGACTGGCTTAGCCAATACGCCCCCAACGCGCCCTCCCTGGTTATCTTCGGCATCCTGCTGTTGACCGGGCTCGGACTCCCATTGCCAGAGGACATCCCGCTGGTCATTGGTGGCGCGCTCTGCGGGGCGACACCAGGCGCACACCCCGTCCTGTGGATCATGTTGCCCGGCGTCATGATCGCCATCGTCGGTAGCGACGTGATGCTCTACTTCCTCGGCCGATGGCTAGGCCGATCGATTCATCGGCACCCCATCCTCAAACGACTCGTGGGCAACCGCAACCTCGCCCGGGCGCGCTACGCCTTCGCCAAGCACCGCGCGAAGTTTGTCTTCTTCGCGCGATTCATGCCCGGCCTACGCGCCCCCGCCTTCTTCACCGCGGGCACCTTTAAGATGCCCTTCCGCAAGTTCCTCCTCTGGGATGGACTCGCGGCGTGCCTGAGCATCCCCCCTGCGGTGATCCTTGGCTACTTCTTCCACGAAAAAGTCGGCTTCGTTTTTGAAGCACTAAGCAAAGGCCGAACCATCGGCTTCGTCATCATTGGCGCCGTGATCCTACTATTCGTTGGCATCCACGTGTTCGTCAATCGGAAGTTCGCCAAGGCCGTGCCGGAGGCACCCGAAGAGAATCGGGAGTAGGGAGTCTAAGCCCACTGCTTGCCCGCTTTGGGGCACGCGGTGGGGTCAGGCAAAGAGGTGCTCAGCACCCTTCGATGGTTAACCTACTACCGACTCCCATCACTCAGCCTTGCGTCCATTGCGCTGCCGACCTACTCTCTACACCATGAGCAAGGATCGCTCTTCTACTGTTACCACGCCCATGGACCTCGAGGACGCTTACGCACAAGTCTGCCAGCGCATCGCTGCCGCCGCACAACGCGGTGGTCGGCGGGCTGAAGACGTCGTCCTCGTCGCCGTGACCAAGTACGCCACCGTTGACCAAATCCAGAAGACGCTGGAGCTTGGTGTTATGGACTTCGGCGAAAGCAAAGGCCAGAACCTCGCCCAGCGTGTCGCGCAGATAGACGAGTTCATTCAGCGCAAGCAACAGCTCGCCGCCGCCGCGCCTCGGTCCAAACAACTGGTCCCTGAACAAGTCCGCTGGCACATGATCGGGCACCTGCAACGCAACAAGGTCAAGCAGGTCGTTCCACTGGTCTCGCTCGTGCACAGCGTCGACTCGCTCCGTCTTGCGGAAGAGCTTCACAACTATGCATCGCGTCACGACCTGACCATCGACATCCTGATGCAGGTCAATACCGCTGGCGAAGCACAGAAGTCCGGCGTCGCCGCTCCGGCCGCGATCCACCTCGCCGAGCAGATCGACACCATGATGCACCTCCGCCTCCGCGGGCTGATGTGCATGGCCCCCTATAGCGACAACCCCGAAGACGCTCGCCCAGTGTTCTCACGCACCCGCGAGATCTTCGAAGACATCCGCACCTCCGGCTACGTCGACGATGCCTTCAACGTCCTCTCCATGGGAATGTCAGGCGACTTCGAAATCGCCATCGAAGAAGGCGCCAACGTCATCCGCCTCGGCTCGGCCCTCTACGGGCCCAAACCCGCCGGGCCAGACGAAGACTGATTTTTAATTGATGATTGATGATTGATATGCGCGGCTGCGATTGAGTCAGAGCAAGCTGTCGTATCGGTATCCCGCGTTATCGACTCGTACATATCCCACTAAATTCGTGCGCGTTTCATAGCTCCGTTGGCGGAAGCCCAGAGCCGAGATATAAAAATCCTAGTACGTATTCTGCAAGCCCGTGTATCGCGGCTCCGGGCTCCCGCCACGGAGCTATGCAGAAGGCGCATCGATATTTAATGAGATGCGTCTGAAAATTATCAATCATCAATTAAAAAAACCCGGCGGGCGCCAGCAGTTGCGGCGCCACACCGAGCTTCCGGGGGCAGGGTTGTGCTGTAATGTTAGGCAGCGTTTTAGGCGTTGTCTAGTTCAAAGCGATCCAAATTCATCACTTTGTCCCATGCACTCACAAAATCGTTCACGAGCTTGCCATGGGCATCCGCACCTGCATAGACCTCAGCGATTGCGCGGAGTTGAGCATTGTGGCCAAATACCAGATCAACCGCGGTTCCGGTCCATTTTGTTTCACCCGTTACACGGTCTGAGCCGATGTAAAAACGTTCATCGCTATCTGATTTTTTCCACACATATTTCATATCTAGTAGGTTGACGAAGAAATCATTCGTCAGCGTGCCGGGCTTCTCGGTGAAGACACCCGCGTCGTCTTGGCTCACGCCCAAGGCCCGCATGCCCGCGACGAGCACGGCCATCTGCGGCGCAGTGAGCGTCAATAGGCGAGCCTTCTCGATGAGCAATTCCTCTGCGGGTCGCTTGTGGTCGCCGCTGAGATAGTTGGTGAAGCCGTCGGCCGTGGTCTCTAGGCATGCCATCGCATCAGCGTCGGTCATGTCTTGCGTCGCGTCGGTTCGGCCGGGCGTGAAGGGGACGGCAACGTCTTGGCCCGCTGCCTTGGCCGCGGCTTCTACGGCTGCACATCCGCCGAGCACGACGGTGTCAGCGAAGCTGATCTTCTTACCGCCGCTAGCCGAAGCGTTGAAGTCCGCCGCAACTTTTTCGAGGACAGGGATCGTCTTCGCCAGCAGCTCGGGGTTGTTGCACGCCCAGTTCTTCTGTGGCTCAAGTCGGATGCGCCCGCCGTTGGCTCCGCCGCGTAGGTCGGTGCCACGATATGAAGCCGCAGCCGCCCAGGCCGTGGCGACAAGTTCGCTTGTCGATAGGCCGCTGTCTAATAGCGTTTTCTTGAGCGTCGCAACGTCCGCACCATCAACGAGCGCGTGGTCGACATCGGGGACGGGGTCTTGCCACAGCTGTGGCTCTGGGACCAATGGGCCAAGCAGTCGGCTGTGTGGGCCCATATCGCGGTGCAGCAGCTTGTACCAAGCACGGGCGTAAGCGTCGGCAAACGCGGCTGGATCCTTCTGGAACTTGCGCGATACTTTTTCGTAGGCCGGGTCTTCCTTCAGCGATAAGTCCGTCGTGAACATGATCGGCTTGTGTGTGACACCCGCTTCGTGTGCATCGGGCACCATCGTCGCGGTTCCGCCATCCGTCGGCTCCCACTGCTGCGCCCCGGCCGGGCTCTTGGTGAGCTGCCATTCGTAATTGAATAGGTTGTCGAAGTACTCACTGTCCCACTTCGTCGGGTTGCTGGTCCAGGCGCCCTCTAGGCCCGAGGTCCAAGCGTCTTTGCCGACGCCGGTACCCGAGCTGTTTTCCCAGCCGAAGGCTTGCTTTTCGATCGGTGCGCCATCCGGCTCGGGACCGATGTAGGGCTCTTGCTCGTTGGCGCCGTGAGCCTTACCGAAGGTGTGTCCGCCTGCGATCAATGCGACCGTTTCTTCGTCGTTCATCGCCATTCGGCCGAACGTCTCGCGGATGTCGTGCGCCGCTTTCTTTGGGTCCGCCACTGCGTTCGGGCCTTCGGGGTTCACATAGATCAGCCCCATCTGCACCGCGCCCAAAGGCGTCTCAAGCTCGCGGTCACCGGTGTAGCGTTTGTCGTCAAGCCACTCGGTTTCCGGGCCCCAGTAAACGTCTTCTTCAGGCTCATAAACATCGGGTCGGCCAAACGCGAAGCCGAAGGTTTTGAAACCCATCTGCTCCATCGCGCGGTTGCCCGCATAGAGCAGCAGGTCCGCCCACGACAGGCTATTGCCATACTTCTGCTTGATCGGCCAAAGCAGACGACGCGCCTTGTCTAAGCTCACATTGTCTGGCCAAGAGCTCAACGGAGGGAAACGGTTCTGCCCGCACGAGCCGCCGCCACGCCCATCGTGGATGCGGTAGGTGCCCGCGGCGTGCCAGGAGAGACGCACCATCAGCGGGCCATAGTTGCCGTAGTCCGCAGGCCACCAGTCTTGGCTGGTCGTCAACACTTGATCCATGTCCTTGGCAAGCTGCTCGACGTCAAGCTTCTTCACTTCCTCGGCGTAGTCAAAGTTCGGCCCCATCGGGTCACTCTTCTCGCTGAACTGACTCAGAATACGGAGGTTGAGTTGGTCCGGCCACCAGTGCTGGTTGTCCGACACGGCCTTGGCCATCGGAGCTTTGGAGCCATGCATCACGGGGCATTTTGCGGATGAGTCGTTCGCGTCGTAAACATCAGACATATCGTTTCCTCGATCGTTTAAGGGGAGTTTTTTGTAAATTAGATACTGGAATGATTCCAGTATAGGCAGCTTTTTAAAAAGTGTCAGGCCGATTAGGCAGTGTCGTCCGCGAGCACGCCTACAGCAACGACACCGGGTCGACATCGACCGCGGTGTGGTTGTCGCTGACGAGTTTGCCGTGATTGCGGAGCTCGGTCATCAGGCGTTGCAAGGGGACCGCGGACTTGGCCAAGAGTTGGATCTCGAAGCGGTGGTGATCAGCGACGCGAGCGATCGCGCAGGGGAACGGGCCACGCAGGTGGACATCCAGTTTGAGCGCGGCCTTGGCTTGCTCGAGGTGATGGCCGAGCTCGGTGGCGCGCGACATCGCCTTGAGGTGGTCGGTGTCGCGTAGCACGATGCGAACCATGCGGCCCACCGGCGGTAAGCCCATCTCGACACGCGTGGCCAGCTCCATGTTCGCGAACGCATTGAAGTCGTGTTTTGCTGCGAGCGCGACGGCCGGGCTGTCAGGCGCAAACGTTTGCAATACCACTCGGCCGACCTGCTCGCTGCGACCCGACCGCCCCGCGACCTGCGAGATGAGTTGGAAGGTTCGCTCCGCCGCGCGGAAATCGGGCATATTGATGGAGGTGTCCGCGCTGATCACGCCGACGAGGCGGACGCCAGGGAAGTCCAAGCCTTTAGCAATCATCTGCGTGCCGAGCAGCACATCGATCTCGCCTTGGCGGAAGCGATCAAGCACCGCGCGATAGTCCTCTGCGCGGCGCATTGTGTCCGAGTCCATCCGCGCGATGCGTATCCCATCAAACTTACTTGCGAACTCTTCCTCGACGCGCTGTGTGCCTAAGCCGAACGTCGTGACCTTGTGCCCTGAGTCCGGGCAGACCTGCGGCAGTGCCTGCTCCGCTAAGCAATGGTGACACCGCACGACGCCGCCTAAAGGCAGCCGCTTGTCCTTGTGGTACACCATCGTCGCGTCGCAGTGCTGACACGTCATCATCCAACCGCAGCGATGGTCCGGGCAAGCGATGTAGTTCGCGTAGCCTCGGCGGTTGAGGAGCAGCATCGCCTGGCCTTTGTTTTCAACGGTTTGCTGCAATCGCTGCTCCATGCGACGCGACAACAGGTGGACACCCCGCCGAAACTTGCGCTCCTCTGCCAAGTCCACGATCTCCACCCTCGGCAGCTTCATCCCCGGCACGCGATCGGGCAAGCTGTGATATCGGTAATGGGTGTTGGGTGCTGGTTTTTGGGGTTCTTGATTCGATGCCGTGCCCCCACCACCTAACACCTGTGACCCACCACCCACGCCCACCGCATTTGCATACGACTCAAGCGATGGCGTCGCGCTGCCGAGCACGACCGGGACGCCCGCCATGTGAGCTCGTTTAATCGCAACGTCTCTTGCGTGGTAGCGCGGCAGTTGGTCTTGCTTGTAGGACGAGTCGTGTTCTTCATCGACGATGACTAGGCCGAGCCTTTTGACGGGTGCGAAGATGGCGGAGCGTGCGCCGACAATGATGGGCGTCTCGTCGCGTTCGATGCGTCGCCACTGCGCGTGTCGCTGTGCGGCGGTTAGGCCCGAGTGCAAGACCGCGACGGAGTCTGGGCCGAAGCGCGCGAGGAATCGGCCGACGGTCTGCGGGGTGAGCGCGATCTCGGGGACCAATACGATGGTGGACAGAAGGGGCGAGGGGTCAGGGGCCAAGGCAGCACTAGCCCCTTTGCCCCTTTGCACCTTTGCTCCTGCCATCACTGACTCGATTAACTGCAGGTACACCTCGGTCTTGCCTGAGCCGGTGACGCCATGGAGTACGTGTACGCCAAAGGCTTGTGTCGCTTGGTTCAGAGTATCAAGCGCCTTGCGTTGGCCATCGCTTAGCGTGTCGGGCTTGGCGTCTTTGACGTCGGCTTGGGCGCGGAGGTCTAGGTCGCTGTGTACCGCGTCTTGGTGTTTGGATTCCAGCAGGCCTTTGTCGATGAGCGTCTTGATCGGGCCGGTGGTTTTGATCTCGGCTTGGTCGGCGAGTGCTTTGAGCGCGATCCACTTGCCATGGGATGCCGCGGCGGCGAGCACGCTCTGTTGCACCTTCGTTGTCTTGATCTTGCCCACGTCTTCCGACGGCGGATCAGCAAGTCGAACGAACTGCCGACGCTTCGTGCCCGTCCCCTTGGTCACCGCGGCGGGTAGCATCGCACCGAACACCATCCCGATCGGGCAGACGTAATAGTTGGCGATCCATCGGGCCAGCTCAACCAAGTCACTGGGTAGCGCGACCCCGCCGGGCGCTCGACTCTCGATAGGCTTGATCTTTTTCGGATCATAGTCTGGTGTGTCCGCGTGCAAACGGATCACGTACCCGTGCGCCTTCTTCCGCATCAAAGGGACCACCACCCGCTCGCCCACCGCAAGCTCGGCCAGCTTGCTTGGTACGCGATACGTCAATCCCGTCGGCGACAAATCGATCCCACGCTCGATCGCGACATCCGCGTAGCTCACCTCGCCTGCGTCACCACGGTCGTCATCATCGGATTCAAAGAGGTCAGCCACGGAGGGATTCTAAAAAGCAAAACGCTTTCATGAGCGCAAACGTTTTGTAAGAACCATCGCGCGTTCCAAGATTAAACTCTGTATGCGCGAATACGCCACAAACGCCATGCCCAAACAATCGGCTGTCCCAATCATGTCCATTGTCATAATTGGGACATAAAAACCCCCAATAGACGCTTTATCGCAATCATTTGGCGGAATCAGCTATAGACCTAGGCTAATTCCTGTGTACGATAGCTTGTAACTGACGGGGGCACTTCAAGTACAGAGCCACGTTAGTCAGCCGTCGAGGATTCTCGACGGAGGTGTTACGCCTTCAAGTGGCGCCGCGTTCCGCAAGGGGCGTGGCGTCTTTTTTTTACCCTCTCGGATCGTACGCCCACCCTTCCGAAGCTACGCGC
>JBGCDC010000250.1:0-9205 GCA_045105055.1 Phycisphaeraceae bacterium
CCCATCCAGAGCGAATCAAAAAGGCCACTTTGGATTCACCGGGCACTTTGACCAAGTCAAGTTCCGCAACATCCGAATCAAAGAGCTTGTCACAAAAGAGTGAGGCCAAAACTATTGGCCTTACAGACTCCAAGTGATTGACCGCTGCGACGCTACCGCTCGGCGTCTGCCTGATAGTCTTTGTGCAGCCGTTCCCAACGCATCGTGAGTTCGAGAAGCTTCTCGGGGTTACGTCGGCCGACGTTGTTTTCCTCTGCTCGGTCATCACGCATATCGTGCAGTGACCATGCGCGATCATTAGCTGAGGCAACGATTTTCCAGTCGCCCATGCGTAGGGCCCGATTGCCGCTTTGATTGAAGAAGAGCTCACGATCCGGGTATGGTCCTTCGCCGGTGAGAGCCGGGCTAATGTCGACGCCGGGAAAACGTGGCGTGTCTTTCTCGACGGGCTCGGCCTTGACGCCAGCCAATTTCAAGATCGTGGGCGCGAAGTCGATGAGGTGGCTAACTTCAGTTTTAAAATCGCCTTCATCCTCAACCGCGCGACGCCAGTGCACGATCATCGGCACAGCGATCCCGCCTTCGTAGGTCGATTGCTTGTGACGGCGAAACGGCGTGTTAGATGAGGACGCCCAACCCGGCCCAAGGCTCAGGTACGTGTCGCCCGAACCGGCCTTTGAGTCGAGGTTATGCCCTCGCGGTCCAACCACAATCTCAGAGCTCGCACCGTTGTCAGACATAAACACGATCAACGTATTTTCATAAGCACGCATTCGGCGGAGCTGCGAAATGACTCTACCGATTTCGCGGTCCATGCGATCGATCATCGCAGCATAAACACGCATCTTCTTCGTTTGGAATCGTTGCTGCTCATCGGTTAATTCAAACCAACGCAGCGCGTATGGTACCTCGTCAGGGCCGAGCAGGCGACGCTGGTCCCGCGTGGCACCAGGTGCGATGGTGCGCGGCTCGAGCGGCGCGAGGTCGGTATCGATCAGCCCCATCTGCCGCTGCTTCACGAAGATGCGGGCTCGCCGTGCGTCCCAACCGTCGGCGTACTGCTGGGCGTAGTCATCGATGTCGTCTTCGTCGGCTTGCAAAGGGTGGTGCGGCGCGGTGTAGGCGAGGTACGCGAAAAATGGCTTGTCTTTGTATCGCTCTTGATGATCTTTCAAGAACGTGATCATGTAGTCCGTGCTGGCCTTGGTCGCGTTGTAGCCGTCCGAGCGTTCGGCCGCGTCGAGGCGACGACCATCAAGGTAATGCTCGCCTGGCCAGTGGTGCTGCTCGGTGTCGGCCAAATGGTATGACCGATCAAAGCCCGCGCTGCCGATCGGCTCTTGGAACCAGCGATCCAATTGCCACTTGCCCGAGTGATAGCTGCGGTAGTCAGCGGCCTTGAGAAGCTGCGGCAGCGTCTTCACCCAGTTTGGTCGAGCCGCGCCGAGTTGGTCGTGGTAGTAGCCAGTCAGCAGCGAGGCACGGCTATTCGCGCTTCGGCCGGCTGTATAAAACTGGGTAAAACGAAGGCCGTCCTCGGCGAGCATGTCGAGCGTTGGAGTGCGGATGTCCCCGCCATAGCAGCCCAGATCCGCAAAACCTAGGTCATCGGCCATAATGATCAATACGTTGGGTATAGGCGGCTTGCCCTGCGCGTCAGCCGAGGCGGCGATAAGCACCACCATCAGGGCCAACAACATCAAAAAACTCCTTCGCATAGACCAGTACTCGACTTGATTCACTTGGGACATGATAAAGACGCGTGGTTGGCCTAATAATAACGCCCACCACGAAAGTGATGGGCGTTAGTTAAACGAGGGCGACGGGATTCGAACCCGCAACCTCCGGCGTGACAGGCCGGTGCTCTAACCAATTGAGCTACGCCCCCAAGGGGCCGGTTCCCAGATCGCTGTCGATCGGGCCAAGTAATTTAGCTAGTCAAAACTTGCTGTCAAGTTGAGACATCGATCAAAACACGGCGCGTGAGCGGGTCCCTCGATCTTTTCCCTGTTTGTGGCACTCGCTTACGCATCGTGCTCTGACAGGTATTTGACTTACTTCACCTCACTGAGCTTCACAGGGCATCGGTTGTCGGCAGCGAGGACAGCGGCTTCAAGGACGCGTTGGGTCTCATAGGCGTCTTGGAAGTCGCAGATTGGCACGACCGGCTTCTTGCCGCCAATGATGTTGAGCATGTCAGCGGCCATGTTCACGAAGGTGTGCTCGTAGCCGATGATGTGGGCTGCAGGCCACCAGTTGCCGACGTAGGGGTGTCCGTCGTCGCCGCGAGTGACGTTGATAGTGGACCAGCCCTGCTCCTTGCCGGGGAGCGTGTTGTCGTACCACTCGAGCTCGTTGGCACGCTCGAAGTTGTAGCGGAGCGCACCCTTCTCGCCATGGATCTCGATACGGTTGGCGTTCTTATCACCGGTGGCGAGACGCGAAGCCTCGAACGATGCGACCGCGCCCTTTTTGAAGCGAGCCAGGAACAGCAGCGCATCATCGACGGTGGACTTGCCGTAGCGTTTCTTCTTGGAGGTCTTCGAGCCCTTGCCGGAGATCGCACCGCCGCCGGCCGCTTCGATGATCTCGCGTTTCTTGATGAACGTCTCTTTGATCGCGCCGGTGACTTCGGTGATCTCATCGCCGGTGATGAAGCGGGCCATATCGATGATGTGAGCATTGAGGTCGCCGTGAGCGCCGGAGCCTGCCTGCTTACCTTTGAAACGCCAAAGCAGCGGGACGTCCGGGCCGCCCCAGTCTTGGAGGTATGCCGCACGCACGTGATAGATTCGGCCGAGCTTGCCTGCCGCGACCATCTGGTGCGCCATCGCTACGGCGGGCACGCGTCGATAAACGAACCAGCAGAAGCTCTTAGCCTTCTTCGCTTTCTTCGCGGCCTGCATCATCGCGCGGGCGTCGTCGAGCGTGCCAGCCAAGGGCTTTTCACAGGCGACGTGCTTGCCCGCTTCGAGCGCCGCGATCGCGTGCGGCGCGTGAAGGTGGTTGGGCGTGACGAGGTCAACGAGGTCGATCTCGTCGTTGTTGAAGATCGCATTGACATCGCTGCCATGGTTCTGCCAGCCCCACTGGTCGGCGAAGGCACCGAGCGTCGGCTCAAGCGAACAGATCGAGTGCATCACCGGCTCGTAAGGCGTGTTGAAAAACTTCGACACCTTGAGGTAGGCGTTGGAGTGGGTCCGGCCCATAAAGCCCGATCCGATGAGTGCGACGTTAAGTGGTTTTGGCTTGGCCATGGGTTGATCTCCGTTAATGAGTTTTGTGAGTGGTTTTGAGCTATGCAGAATAAACCGGACGGTGCGCAGCGTAAAGCCCGTGCGGCAAGCACGTGACCCGCTGAAAATTTACATGGGCATTCCAGTGATGGTTGCCTCGAAGACGAGGTTGCCGTTAACGACGCCTTGCGCGTTGCAGATCGCTCGGCGGGGCTTCATGCTAAAGCCATCAATGAGCAGGTAGAGCCGATCACCCGGCACAACTTGTCCGCGGAACTTGACGTTGTCGACGCCGGCAAAGCCAATGAACTTGACCTTATCGAACTTACGCATCGTGACGTAGGACGCGAACTGTGCCGCCGCCTCGATCATTAGGACGCCGGGGAAGATCGGCCGACCAGGAATATGCCCGGGGACCCAAAACTCGTCGTCACGTACATCCTTGTAGCCAATCGCATGCGTCACCTGATCGACGTCTTCCCAGACAATCGCATCGAGCAGACGCATATCGCCACGATGCGGATTGTGCGCCTCGATATGCGTCGAGTCGTACAGAACCTTATCGAGGTCGTGGGCTGAGAGATCGAAGAGTAGTTGTGGGGCCATGGGCTTAGGCGTCAAATAGGAACCTGTGCCGAATTAGATCGGCCAAGCTTGATAAAGGGCATCAGACGCCATCACAACACATCGCGGGCGTTTCAACAGTTTTAGACGATCACGCGTCTTCGGAGTCGCGTGCTTCGAGCACCTGCTTACGCAGCTCTTGAGCAGCGTTTTTGACATCTTGCATCTGCTTACGGACACGGGTTCCAGCGGCCTTGTTGCCACCAGCTGCCTTGCGGATGTCGTCTTCAACTGCGTTGACCAGATTCTTGAGCTGTTCGTATGTTTCGAGCATGGGTGTCTCCTTGAGGACGGGCCCGGAACAGCCGGGCTGACATGTTGCACTAGCGTAGCGTAGCCCCGCTCACGGGGCAAGGAAGCCTCTTTCTCACTCAGTCGTTTGACTCGCCGACGATGAGGTCAGAGATCTTACGGAACCGGCTGTCGTCTGCATCGCCAAGCCACTCAAACAGCGCCGCCTCGACCGTCGTCGGGATCGCGCCGGCTTGGGTCAGTCGCTCCCGAGCAGCCTCTTTATCTTCAACCCGGCGGGAGCTAATCGCATCCCAAACCGGATAGACCCGATAGCCCGCCTGAATCAAATCCAAGCAGGTCCTCAAGACACACACGTGCGCCTCGACGCCCGCGATGACGACACTATCGACATCGAGCTCGTGGAGCTTCTCACGGATGGGGTGGATGTATGCGGAAAAACGCGTTTTTTCTTCAATACATTCAGGCTTGAGATATCGTGCAACATCTTCGACGGTATCTCCCAAGCCACGCGGGTATTGCTCGGTGACGAGCTGCGGGATGCCGAGGATGTTGCTGCCCTGCACGAGTCGGCTGGCGCGGCGTTTGAGCTTTTTGCGGTCGTGCATGACCTGCACCAAGCGGTACTGCATATCAACGATCATCAGGGCCGAACGGTAAGGCAGCAGCCGTGAAGGCCGACGGTCTCGGTCACGCATCGGGACGCGCGTAGTGGTCGGTTCGTTGCTCAAGATGCGCCTCCGTGATCCGTTAACGCGGCGACCAAGCCAGCGATGTCGTGTTGCTTTGCTTCAATCGCGATGGGTAGGTGGTGCTCACGCATGGTGTCGCTAGTCTTCGGGCCGATCGATGCGAGCTTGCACTTACGAAGCAGCTCCCCTTCGCCGCCCATTAGATCGACCAAATTGCTAGCCGTCGATGAACTGGTGAAGGTGATCCAATCCACTTCGCCGGCTCGCAGCGCTTCGAGTACATCTTCAGGTAGCCCGTCCGCAGGCTTGGTCTGATACGCAGTGATCACATCAACCGTACAGTCCGCTTCTTGCAAACCCTTCGCCAGTAAGGGCCGAGCGATGTCGGCCTGCGGCAGCAGCACACGCTTACCCGCTAAGCCCGCATCATCTAGCAGCTCACGCACAAACGACTCGGCGATCGATCGCGCAGGGATCAAGTCAGCCTTGCAAGACAATCGCTCAAGCAGCGCATCGCCCGTCGCCTCCCCGATACACGACAGATGTACACCCGCGAGCGAGCGGCTGTCCAGCCCCGCCTTCGCAAGCCGATCCGCCAACGCGTGCACCGCATTCGCACTCGTCAGGATCACCGCGTCATACCGCGCGATCTGCTGTACCGCTTCGTCGGGCGATGCCGAGTCTTCTTCGGTGGGTTCAACGATTTGGATCGTCGGTGCCTCGAGCACCTCCGCGCCCAAATCCTCGAGCTGTAAACGTAAGTCCGAAGCCTGCTGACGTGTTCGCGTCACCAAGATACGCTGGCCAAACAGTGGGCGATTCGTAAAGTAGTCCAGCCCCGGCTCATCGATCGCCGCGACCTCGCCAACGACAATAATCGCAGGCGAGCTTAAGCCCGCTTCATCAACCTTGGCTTTGATCGTCGCAAGGGTGCCTGTCGCGTGACGTTGCTTAGGTAGCGTGCCCCATTGGATGAGTGCCGCCGGCATCGAGTCGGATAAACCGTGGCCGGTGAGCTCATCACAGATGGCTTGCAGTCGGCCAACGCCCATGTAGAAGCACGCGGTCCCACCCACCTTGATCAAGTCGGCCAATGCTTTGTAGTCGATCGAAGTCTCGCCCTTGGTCGGGTCCTCGTGGCCGGTGATGATCGTGACCGTCGACGCGACCTTGCGGTGGGTGACGGGGATGCCCGCGGTGGCGGGTGCAGCAATGCCCGACGTGACGCCAGGCACGACCTCGCATCGGACGCCGGCCCGCGCACAGAACGCAGCCTCTTCCGCGCCTCGGCCGAACAGGTAAGGGTCGCCGCCCTTCAATCGAACGACACGCTTGCCCTCTTTGGCAAGATCGACGAGCAGTTGATTGGTCTCGTCCTGCGTAAGCTTGTGGAATTTCGCGCGCTTGCCGACATCGTATTGCGTCGCGTGCTTGGGCGCTTCGTCCAATAACACCGGGTTAGCCAGCGCATCGAAGACCACCGCATCGCAGGACCGCAGCGCAGCAAGCCCAGCAACGGTAATCAGCCCCGGATCGCCAGGCCCGGCCCCAACGAGATAAACCCGGCCTTCAGTACGCTCATGTTTTTTATTCGGATCAGTCAAGTCAGGTAAACCTTAGCGGTTGAATGGTCGATGCGCTCTATGAGGACGCGCTGAATCTGGCATTGTAGCCAGACCGCCGCGTCGCAAGGAGCCCATCATGAGCCAGGCACTAAAACTTAGCGATTCATCGATCACCATCTCCGACTCGCTCTACTTCGAGCGTCGCCAACACCCCCGCCACCGCACCGCCGGCCAAGTCTCTGCCGTCATCCGGGAGCCGGGCAACGACGAAGGCCCAGCCAAGATGCTCACGCTCGACCTCGTCGATCAATCCGCCAGCGGCCTAGGCGCCAAAACGACCGAGCCCGTCATGGTCGGAAGCCAGATCACCGTCTTCTTCCCGCCGCATGGCAACGAACCCGGCTTCGACCTCATCGGCCAAGTCGTCCGCTGCCGAAGCAACGCCAACCAACACACCCTCGGCATCCTGCTTAGCGAACCCAACGCAAAAGTCGCGGGCTAATGAGCCCATCAAGGCTCAGCATCCGTTTCGCAACGCGCCATATTGGTTTCACAACGCGTCGCGCAGCATCGCATAGCTCTCTTCCAATGCCTGCGGGATCACTCTTGCCCCGGCACAGGCCTGCATGAAATTTGTGTCGCCGTTCCACCTCGGTACCAAGTGCATGTGGCAATGCCCCGGCACACCCGCGCCCGCACAACGTCCAAGATTCATACCAAGGTTCACGCCCTGACAGTGCATCACCTTGCGTAGCAGACGGTTACCCACATCCGCTAGCTCCATCAACCCAGCTCGCTCGTCGGCTAATAGATCGCTGATGTCCGCGACATGTTTGCTTGGCGTCACCAGCAAGTGGCCATTGCTATACGGGTAGCGGTTCATCATCAACGAGCCGCGCCGATCCGTCAGCAGGATCATGCGCTCGCGGCTTTGCACTTCATCTAATTCTTCAAAGGCAGCGCAGAGGAAGCATGTTCCCGGCGCATCTGGGCCGGCGTCTTGAGCTTGCTTGGCCGGGTCGTCGGCCAAGCCTTTGAGGTAAGAAATTCGCCACGGTGCCCAGAGGTTTTGGTGTCGCATGGAAGCAGTTTAGCCAGACCGCTCGTGCCGGCGTTGGAACGCATCGCACTGCAAGCACTGCATCCCGGAATTACCGGCCTTAGACTGCCGCCGCCTAGCCCACGTTTGTTACACAAATGGAACGTCGGTCACAGGTTATTGAGTTAATTCACCTGCAATGCCGATGAACATGGCACCGGGATGCGTGATGGGCAGACTCAGGGAACGATCGGGAATTAGATGAGTTCGGTTTGGATGGTCATGATCGCGGTTTTCGCGCCCGTAATACTCGGGCTCGTAACCCTATGGCTGCCGCGAACGTGGATCGAACGCCGAATGGCCATTGCTGTTGCTGGGCCAGCCATCGCATTTGTCATGCTACTCATCGTGACCACCGGCGTCGCGGATCATCTGGGGCAGAGCCCAATAGCCGATGCGCATCACGACGATCACGCCACCCACGTTTCAGACGACAAACATACCGAAGTCACGGCGTCTTTCGACGCTGAGCACCTCACGACGAAGACCATCCCTTGGATGCCGTCGCTGAACATCAACTTCGCGTTTCTGACCGATGGGCTCGGCCTGTTCTTCGGCCTACTCGTCAGTGGCATCGGCATCGGCGTGTTCCTTTACGCTCGCGGCTACTTCGGCAAACTCGGGCACACCAGCGCGGATGATCTTTACCGCTTTTACCCGACGATCGGGCTGTTTACGACCGCAATGCTCGGCCTTGTACTGGCCGACTACACGATCCTCACGCTGCTGTTCTGGGAAATGACCTCGATCAGTTCGTTCCTGCTCATCGGGTGGGATCGCTACGACAAGAAGGCCGTGAAGCTTGCGATGCAGGCGTTCTTTACGACGGGCCTAGGTGGCATGGGCCTATTCGGCGGTATCCTGGTGTTCGGTAATGTCACCGAAATCTGGCGGTGGAGCGAGATGCTCGCCCAGCCTGAAAACTTGACCAACCTGATTAGCGAAGGCAACCCGACGCTGATCCTCGCCTTCGTCCTCATGTTCATCGGAGCCGGCACCAAGTCGGCGCAGTTCCCGTTCCATTACTGGCTGCCCGGCGCGATGGCGGCACCGACGCCTGTGTCTGCGTTCCTCCACTCGGCGACGATGGTCAAGGCCGGCGTCTTCCTCATCGGACGACTGTTCCCAGCCTTCGCCGCACTACCGCTCTTTCCGCAGCTCATCATCCCCATCGGCGCCGCGACCATGCTCTATGGCGGGGTTGTCGCGCTGCAGCAACACGACCTCAAACGCATCTTCGCGTTCACCACCGTCAGCCAACTCGGCCTGCTGATGTGCATGTACGGCCTAGGCGCGATCAGCTTCGATTATCACGGCAAGACCTTCGCCGCCATCGACTTCGACATCACGCAGATCGCTAACCACGCGTTCTATAAAGCTCCGCTGTTCATCACCGCTGGCGCGATCGGGCACGTCCTGTCGCGGGACATCACTAAACTCAACGGCGCGTTCTATAAACACAAAGCCATCTGCGGCACCATGATGCTCGCGGCCCTTGGCCTCGCTGCCGTGCCCGGCACGATCAGCTTCCAAGCCAAAGAACTTTTCCTCTACGCCATTTACCACGGCGCAACCAAAGTCAACTCTTGGCTGTGGATCGTCATGGTCATGACCGTCGTCACCGCGATCTGCAACGTCGCGATCTGCGTCCGCGTCTTCACCACCCTGCTTGGCCTACCCGGCGGGATGACGCAAGACGACGCGCCACCAACCGAACACGACGATCACCACCACGAC
>JBGCDC010000251.1:0-2900 GCA_045105055.1 Phycisphaeraceae bacterium
GGTGCACAGCTTGTGGGCGACGCGGTGGGTGAAGATCGCGTCGATGCCGGGGTAGCCGAAGACGGCCTCGTCGGTGCCTTGGGCCGCGGGGTCGCCATCGAACGCGGCTTGCACGTCGAGCGAGATCGCGTGGCGCAGGTCGGGTAGGTAGGCGAGCATCGCATCGGTCACCTCACGTGCCATAACGTCGCAGTCATCGCAGTCATCGCCCGAGCCTTCGTCTTTTTTGTTTTGCCCATAGCGCAGCGATTGGCGGACCTGTTCGTAGAGCGCTTGGTCCAGGTCGGCGAGCAGGTCGCTGATGTGAGCTTTCACATTGCCCGAGGTGAGCCGGTCCTTGTCGAAGAAGCCCGGGAAGACGATTCGGCGGAGCAGTTCGATGATGCGGATCGCTTCGTCTCGGCTGGGCAGGAAGCTCGCGTCGATGTGCTGCGTACGCGGGTCGATGGGGTAGGACTGCATCAGCGCATCGACGACTTGGTCGAGTTGCGTCGAGCGGGTGAGGTCGGGCTGCGGGTCGGTCGGGGTGGTCATGGGTTAATAGTAGTTCTTCCATCCCGCGGAAGCGGGCTGGCCGGTATTGGTGTTTGAGATTGTGTAAGAAAAAAGCCCGCTAGCTGATGAAGTTCAGCGGCAGGCTTGGTCAGGTGCACGGTTTCGGGAGGCCGTAAGGCGGATGTCCCGAACCCCAATACGAAGTGGGTGCGTCGCCGGGTCGTCCGGGCCTTCCACTCGATGGAGGCATGACCGTTGCGCCCGATGCCTGCTCCCTTGGGGATCGACAGGTTCAGAAGCATTTGGCCTTAGGGTCGGCCTCTCGAAACCTGTGCAGCTGACATTTCTACTTCGTCTATTCTACCCCTCAAACATGAGCGGTCCAACGATTTCGCGCAATCATTTCGAGTTTCTTTCAGCTACTCCGCACCGTCATAGGCCTGGGGGATCACGATCTCCATGCCGACCTTGAGGGCATCGGGGCGGGTGCCGATGAGCTTGCGGTTTCGTGCATAGATGAGGTCCCACTTCTCCGCGTCGCCATAGAACTTGACCGCGATCTTGGAGAGGTTGTCGCCGGGGCGGACGGTGTAGTTCTGGTCGTTGCCGGGTGCAGGGGGTCGGACTTCTTCTCGCTCACGGACGTCTGCGTCGCGGTTAGGCAGCACGATGACTTGGCCGACTTGTAGACGTTTCGGATCGACCGAGGGGTTGGCTTGCGCGATATCGAACCACGCACGCTCCTCGCCATAGAACTCTTTGGCGATGGATGCGAAAGTGTCGCCTGACTTGACGGTGTAATTGCGCGGGATCGTGCCGGGCGCAGGTGGGACGGGACGCACAGGCGGGGCGATAGGCTCGGCCTCGGTTTCCGTTTCGGTCTCCGTCTCCGTTGTTTCGTCTGGCGAATCGACGGGGTCCGGCGTGGGAGCGGGGCGGAGTTCTTCGTCAGGCGAGCCGGTCACTTCTTCAGTCACGGGCGTGCGCTCTTCGATTCCACGATTGTCGATGGGGTCCGGTTCAGGCGATCTTCTTTCGCCGGTTGGCCCGCCCAATGCGAGTGACTCGCCATCGGGTGCCGCACCGATCACCGGGGCATCGGGCAAATCGTCAGGCGTCTCGCCGATGGTTTCTTCCCGCGGCAACGGCGGCTGTTCAGCAGGCGGCTCGACCGGCGGCGGCACCAGCGTGGGACGCGTTGTGTCGGGGATGGGCACTTGCTCGCCAGCCTCTTCGGGGCCAGCGGGGTCGACGTATTCATCACCCGCGGCCAAATCGTCCGGCGTGCTATCACCCGAGAAAACGTAGTACCCAACGACAGCGGCGAAGAGCACGAAGGCCCCCAACAGCACGATCTTGTATGAAGCGTTCATGGTCCGGCTCCTTGAGCGTGTATCTTATCAGAGGTAACCGTCGGGATGCAGCGTGGCTCGTTTTGAATCCGCCAGCCCCCGCAACGCTTGACACCCCGCGCCGCTGCGGCTAGTTTTCGCTCATTCAACCCTTTACGGAGTATCCCGGATGGCCAGTCAGGAATCGCGTCTTGTCATAGAGCAGGGCGGTGAGGTCACGACCGTGGGCTTCCTCGACCGCAATATTCTCGAAGAAGCCAGCATCCAGCAGATCGGCGACGAGATCGGTGCGCTGATCCTTGCGTCTCCGAATCCGAAGATCTTGCTGAACTTCGAGAACGTCGAGCACCTCTCCTCCGCCGCGCTCGGCACACTCATCACCATTAACAACAACGTCAAGAAGCAGGGCGGCCAGCTCCGCCTCGCCAACATCGACCCTCAGATCTACGAGGTCTTTGTGATCACCAAGCTCAACAAGCTGTTCGTGATCCATGACGACAACGCCGCCGCCCTCGCAAGCTTTAAGTAATCCCTTGGCCGCCGGTCGTGGCCGACCTCGGCCTGCCGGGATGGTCTGTCGCACGCTATGGCCCAGTCCTACTCAAAAACGTGGACCATTCCCAGCATTGATGCTGCTGCAGCCGAGGTGCTGCAGGAGATCATTGAGGCGACAGAGCAGCACGGCTACAAGGACTCCGTCTTTGCTGTACGGCTGGCTTTGGATGAGGCGCTCGTGAACGCGGTGAAGCATGGCAACAAAAGCGACCCGGACAAAGTCGTACAGGTTGAATTCAGTATCGACGCAGATCGCATCGTGATTCAGGTTGAGGATCAGGGGCCGGGCTTTGTCCCCGATGAGCTACCGGACCCGACGGCTGAAGAAAACGTGGGCCGGCCTCATGGACGCGGTGTCATGCTGATGCGGGCGTACATGACGCAGGTCGCTTTCAACAAGCGCGGCAATCGCGTCATCCTGACGAAGACCAGCGGCTGCCGACGACCCCACAACGACTGAATTTCTTTCCCTATCCCACTTCCGTGTGAGCCAACGTG
>JBGCDC010000252.1:0-5542 GCA_045105055.1 Phycisphaeraceae bacterium
CTATCATGCTTTTCCGGCGATGCGTAGCACCGCGGCTATTTCAACCGACTGAAACAATTATGCCCCAAACCCGCATCAAAATCTGCGGTATCAAAGAGGTCGATACCGCGCTCGCGGCGATGGATTGCGGAGCCGACGCGCTCGGCTTTGTATTCGTTGAGAAGTCGCCACGCAATGTCACAACAGCGCAAGCCAAGGCGATCATCCAAGCCCTGCCCGATGACGCGGTTTCGGTTGGGCTGTTCGTTGATTGCCCGCCGGAGGATGTGCGTGCGATTCTCGACGACGCGGGCCTGACCATCGCGCAGTTGCACGGCCACGAATCCATCGATGACATGGATGCGCTCGCGGGCTATCCAGTGTGGAAAGCCCTGCCCTTCGATGAAGACTTCCCGACGATCGCGAGCACGTGGGATCACGACCCGCGCGTCGAAGCCCTACTCATCGACACCCCGCCCACCGGCGGCCTCACCGGCGGCAGCGGGATCACCTTCGACTGGGCCGGGCTGACCAAAGTGAAGCACCACTTCGCCAAGCCGATCATCCTCGCGGGCGGCTTGACCCCCGAGAATGTCGGCGACGCGATCCGTGCGGTTAAGCCGTTCGCCGTCGATGTCTCCAGCGGCGTCGAGTCGTCACGCGGCGTCAAAGACATCGAACGCATCAAGGCGTTTTGCGATGCGGTTCGACAGGCGGACTCGGAATGATCTAACGCAAAGATCGCGAAGGACCGCCAAGAAAGACAAGCAAACCTCATGGAACCGCAGATGAACGCGGATACACGCAGATCGATCCGTTTGAATTGTACATCTGCGTGTATCCGCGTTCATCTGTGGTTTCAACACTGTCTTGCTTAGCAGCCCTTTGCGATCTTTGCGGTAAAAACGGTGCCCGTTTCAAGCTACAATCTCCGCCCTATGAAGCGTGTCCTCTCTGGCTTACAACCCTCCGGCCAACTGCACCTAGGCAACTATGCAGGGGCGATCAAACAGTTCATTGGTATGCAAGACGACCACGAGATGTTTGTCTTTGTCGCGTCCTACCACGCGCTGACCTCGGCACGCGATGCGGAACAGCTGCGCGGCAATATTCGGCAGGTCGTCATCGACTACCTCGCGTTTGGCCTAGACCCCAAGAAGACGAATATCTACCTGCAGCAGGATGTCCCGCAGGTCACCGAGCTGGCTTGGCTGCTCTCCTGCGTGTGCCCGAAGCACATGATGGATAAGGCAACGAGCTTCAAAGACAAGACCGCGAAAGGCTTGAGTGCATCGGTCGGGCTATACACCTATCCGATCCTGCAAGCGGCGGATATCCTCAGCGTCGACCCGGACCTCGTACCCGTCGGCGAAGACCAACGCCAACATATCGAGATCACCCGCGATTTAGCGCAGAAGTTCAACCACCACTTCGCCAGCGAAGGCAACCCCGTCTTTAAGATCCCCGATGCGATGATCCGTACCGATAGCGGCGCGGTCGTGCCGGGCATCGATGGGCAGAAGATGAGTAAGAGCTACAACAACGGCATCGACCCGTTCATGGACGAGAAGCCGCTGCGTAAACGCATCATGAGGATTGTCTCGGACTCGACCCCGGTCGATCAACCTAAGGACCCGGACACCGATACGACCTATCAAATCTTCACGGCCCTTGTTGGCAAAGACGACGAGCGTGCGGTCGATCTGCGAGACAAGTACGTCAACCCGCCTGCGGATGGCTTTGGCTACGGCCACGCGAAGCAGGCGCTCTTCGAACTGATCCTTGGTGAGTTCGGCGAGGCTCGTAAGAAGCGCGTTGAGCTGCTTAATGACCCGACCTATGTCGAGCAGGTCTTGAAAGACGGCGCGGCAGCGGCAAGCGAACGCGTGTCCGCAGTGACGCAGCGGGCACGAGCCGCGGCGGGCTTGTGAGTTAAGAAAAGACCCACGCTTTGAAAGCGTGGGTTTCGGGGTGTTTTACTTTTTGTATTGTTGCGTCTTACGCTGCGCCGCTGCTGGCGGGCTGCTGGGTGGCTTTCTCGATAAGCATCGCCCACGTTTCGCGTTCGTACTTGAGTAGGCGGATCGCTTCGTCGAGGTGCTTTGCCTCGCGGGTTGTACTTGCATCAACCAACAGGCGGTAGATGAAGGTGTACAAGGCACTGAGCTTCTCAGTGACCTCGGGCATCACGTTGCGGTTGAGCGAACTGGATAATTCCAAGACGATTTTTTGTGCCTTGGAGATGTTCGTGTACGACACGTCGAAGTTCTTATTTTCTAGGCCCTTGCGTCCGTTGTTCAGGAAGCGGATCGCGCCGTCAAAGAGCATCAGCCGAAGTTCTTCCGGCTTAGCGGAGAGCACTTGGTTGCGGAGATACGGATTGGCGTTGGTGGTCGCGTTCATCGTTTGAAGAGTCAGCTGGCGTGCGGGACGGTTCCTACTCAGGCGTTATCGGCTTGGAGCCTTGGCAAGTTCAATCGCTTTGTGATGCGTCCAATAATCGCGAGCGGCCGTCGGGCTTGATCATTGATCAATCGGATTACGACGGCGCGGAGATACTCTGGATCTGACTTAGGGCGGAGCCTTGGTCTTGGAGCTGCGCGAGCGCTGATTCCATGGCTTGAAACTGAGCGAGCAGCCGTTGCCGTTTCGCTTCGAGACGGATATCGAGTTCTTCGATGCGGTCTTCGTTGAGCTGGACCTGTGAGTCGAGCGTGTTGAGCTTGGTCTGGACGAGGCCGTCAATGTCGTCTGTGATGCGAGCTAGGAGCTTACTGATCTCAACGCCGACGCCTTGAGCCGCAACGACGGTCGTATTTTCGCCGGTGTCAGGGTCGATCTCGAACTGTTCAAACGTGAGCAAAGCCTCGACGGCATCACGGTCGGTCTGCAGCGCTTCGGTGAATTTGTTCTGATCGAACTCTATTCGAGCACCCGCACCGACACGGATGCCGATCTGCGAAAGCGAGGTGAACTGACCGGTCAGTTCATTGTTGGGCTGAATGAGCGCGTTGTAGAGTCGGCTACGGATCTGCTGCACTGTGGAGTCACCCAGCAGGAGGCCCCGCTCTTCAGTGTCGACGTTGTAGGCGTCGTAACGGTCGAGCGTATCGAATACGCCGTTGAGCGTGCTCGTCAGCGAGTTGGCACTCTCAACGATTGCCTCGTCGTCGAGGGCGATCGTGACGGTCACAGGATTGTCGCTGACAGATAGCAGGCTGATGTCCGCTCCGGGGATGATGGACGAGAGTGTGTTGGACTTCGACTCGACGACGATGGACGTCGAGGGGTCGTTACCGCCATAGAACACGACCGCGTCTTCTGCTTTACTGAGCGTGATGGTATTTAGGCCGATGCCGCCGTCGTCAAAGACGAACGCGCCGTCGGTCCCCGCATTTTCCGAGCTTAGGCTCAGGCGGAATGGCGCACCGGGCGAGCCATCGTTGATGACCGAGGCGCCGACACCGACGTTCGCGTCGTTGATCTTGTTGGCGAGGCCTTGCAGCGTGTCGGACGCTTCGACGGTGATGACGGTCTCGAAGCTGCCTTCGATGTTGGCCCCTGCGGTGGCCGCGGTTCCGGCGATGCCGAGCTCTGAGGCGGTGGTTGAGCCCTGGTCTTCGACCGTGATCGCGACGTTGCCCGGGCCGTTGTCAATGAGTCGGATACCGTCGCCGTCCTCGTTAACTTCTGCGGTGACGCGTCCGCCGGGGCTTGCACCGTTGATCTCGGTGATGAGGTCATCGATCGTGAGTTCGTTGCCTTGGGTCAGGTCGACGGTGAAGCTGATGCCTTGGCTATCGGTGATAGCGAATGTACCGCGGGTAATGCCGAGGTCGTCGATGCGCGTCCCGCCGGTAACGTAGGCGTAGTTGAGGTCGCTGGTGTCTGCTTCGCCGTCCTCGAACGTGCCGCTAATTCCAAGCTGGAACGCAGCAACGCCGACAGAGTCCGCGATGGATAGGTCGCCGTTGCCCCCCGCATTGTCGGTGATGCGGATACCGTTGCCTGCGTTGTTCAGTGACGCAGTAACGCCAATGCCCGCGTCATTAATTCGATCAAGAATATCTCTGACCGATCGCGAAGTGGTCAAGTCAATATTCGCCGAGTTGCCCAGCGAGTCGGTGATGCTAATTTCTGCACTCGAGGCGGGCACGCCTTGCGGGTCGAGGTCGACGCCAGCACTACTGGTCACATCATCATCGATCGCGATTCCGAATTGCGTAGCAATGGTCGCGCCGCCGAGCCCGTCGCGGACGATCAAGTTGCCCGTGCCGCCCGAGTTGTCGGTGATCACTAGCGCTCGGTTAACGATCGACGCGGTGACATCCGCTCCGACGTTGCCGTTGATCCCGTCGATCATTTCACCTAGCGTCGTAAAGGCGTTCGTGTCGACGTTCATCAAATTGCCGGTCTTGTCCGTGATCCTCAAGTCGGCGTTGCCGCCGAGGTTCTGAGCCGGGCCGGCACCTTGCAGGATGTCTGAGAGTAGCGTGTCTCGATTCACCGGGACTCGGCCTTCGCCGGTAATGCCGCTGATGCCCGCACCGCCAAGGAGGTCTTTGAGCAGCTTCGAGTTGATGCCCGCGACGATGCGTTCGCCAGTGAGTGTGCCGTCGGCATCGTCGTCGGCCTGTCCGTCGGTGAGCCCAAGGTCAATCAACGCACTAGAGCCGTTACCAGAGCTGACGTTAAAGCCCGCCCCGCCGCCGCCGGTGTCGGTAAGCGAGATGCCGTTGCCGTCTGCGTTTCGCTGCGCGGTGACGACGCCTGCGGTCGCCGTATCAATCGCATCATAAATATCGTCGACCGTGAGTAAGTTCGAAAGGTCGATCGCCGCGGTCCCGCCGGAGTAATTGATGACAAGGTCGTTGCCGCCATCGGTGCGGATGCCTTTCCCGTCGTTAAGCGAGCTCAGCAGCGTGCTGCCGCCGACGGTGTTGATCGTGGTACCCGTGAGGACCGCGTCATCGCCGTCCGCATCGAGCGTGGCGTTTCCTGCGATACCCAACGAGCTAGCCGTCGCCGTCGTACCAACATTGGTGATTAACAAATCACCCGTGCCGCCAGACACATCCGTAATGGTCAGGCGGTCGCCTTTGACCTCGGCGAGGATGTTGGTGCCAGAGGTCGTGTTGATGCGATCAACCACATCATTCACACTCACCACCGCGCGTAAGTCAACGAGCGAGGTCGAGCCCGCCCGGTCGGTGACACGGATAAAGCCTCGGCTTACGCCGTCACCACCATTGAGATTCGAAAGCCGTGACTCGCTATCGAGCCTGGCTTCGCCGCGATCAAAAGTAAGTGTGCCGCCATCGGGCGCGACGGGTGTGGAGTTGTCGTCTTGAAAGCCACGCGTGATGGATTGCTGGGCGGCGACAAGTCGGCCGACAGTGAACTGGTACGTGCCAGGCGCGGCGCCGATACCGGAGCTGACGCTCACGATAGATTCGTCAGAGCTGCTAGAAGTCGTGCCCGAGAAAGATGAAGCGCCAGAGAACGAGTCGGACGCGCCCTTAAGAGCGAGCAGTCGCGCATTGATATCTTGGAAGGCGACCTG
>JBGCDC010000253.1:0-2918 GCA_045105055.1 Phycisphaeraceae bacterium
GAACGAGCCCTCGGCACCGTCGCGTTTATCGGACAGCTTGGGCTGCTCATCGCCGCGACCTTCGGTGCAAGCCCACGCATGATCATGCGCAAGCGCGGCAGACGACTTGCCTGGCGAAACCTCTCTTTCCAGCTCTACCGCGTCGGCGTCAAATCCATCGGCGTCGTGATGCTCGTCACGTTCGCCATCGGCGTGATCCTCTCGCTGCAGATCGTGCCCATCCTCGAACAATATGGCGCGGGCGATCAAATCGCATCCATCATCGGCATCGCGTTCTTCCGTGAACTTGGGCCACTCGTCGGTGCGATCGTGCTCACCGGTTTCGCGGGCGCATCGATCGCCGCTGAGATCGGCACGATGGCGGTGAACGAAGAGCTCAAGGCTTTACGCTCTCACGCGATCAGCCCGATCCGCTTCCTGGTCGTACCGCGCGTGCTCGCGTCGATGATCATGACGACCTGCCTCGCAGTGCTCTCCAGCATCATGGGGATCTTGGGCGGGATGCTCACGACCAACGCCATCATCGATATGACCTACAGGGCGTATCTCGATCTGACGTTTGAGATGGTTGAGACGGCCGACATCGTTACAGGCCTTGTGAAGGCAGCGGTGTTCGGCGTGCTCATCGGTGCGCTCGCTTGCCAACACGGCCTAGCGGTGCGCGGCGGCGCATCGGGCGTTGGCAACGCCACCACACGGACCGTCGTCATCAGCATCGTCGCACTCACCATTGTCGACCTCGCTTTCACCGCCGTCTTCTACATGTTGGGGTGGTAAGGCATGGCAAAAACACCCGACAACATCATCGAGATCCGCAACGTCACGAAGCAGTTCGGATCGACGAAGGTGCTGCACGATCTCTCGCTCGATGTGAAGCGAGGCGAACGGCTCGTCATGCTCGGCGGATCCGGCGCGGGCAAGTCCACCCTGCTCAACCTCATGGCCGCGGAGACCCGCCCGACCACCGGCAACATCAAGATCGACGGCACCGACATCTGCTCAATGAGCGAGAACCAACTCGACAACTACCGCAAGACGATGGGTGTACTCTTCCAGTCTGGTGCTCTATTCAATTCGCTCACGCTCGCGGAAAATATTGGCCTGCCGCTGCAAGAACACACTGACCTGGACCAGAGCACCATCGACACGATCGTGACGATGAAGCTCAACCTCGTTGGCCTACTGGCGCACGCGAATAAATACCCTTCTGAAATATCTGGTGGGATGAAGAAACGCGCGGGCCTAGGCCGAGCGCTCGCGTTGGACCCGAAGATCATTTTTTACGATGAGCCCAGCGCGGGTTTAGACCCGGTATCCGTCACGGAGATCGACAAGCTCATGGTCGATCTCAACGAAACCACCGGGGTCACCACCGTTGTCATCACACACGAAATGACCAGCGCATTCCGCATCGCGACACGACTGGTCCTGCTCGATCAAGGGCAGTTCGTCGCCGACGGCACACCCGACGAGATGAAAGAAAGCGACAACCCGCTGGTACACCAATTTGTACACGGGCTGTTGCAAGGCCCGCTGACCGATCGCAAAGACGCGACCGCGTACCACGACGCACTGCTCAAGCCGGGGCGCTAGATAGGAACTGTTTTACTCCCTCTCCCTTTTAGGGAGAAGGCGCCTAAGCCACGATAAACCACACAACGAGTGGATTGATATGAACACCTCTAAATACGCATTCCAGGCCGGCCTGTTTATCCTGCTCTCCATCGCGGCGGCGGTGTTCCTCATTGCTCAGGTCGCGGGACCAGGCGCAGTCAAGGACGCAAAGGCGTACACCGCTGTCTTCGCTGCTGGGGAAGATATCGCGGGGCTATCGGTTGGCAACGAAGTCCGCCTCATGGGCGTCAAGGTCGGCAGCATCACATCGATCCAGATCGTCCCCCCCGCTACGCCCGAGGAAGACGCAGCGATCCACGTCGGCTTTATCGCAGGCGAAGGCATCGAGCTCCGCGAAGAAGGCAACAACGTCGAATTACAGACCGGCCTAACCGGCGGAGCGTGGCTCAACATCCTTAACGTCGGCACCGGTGCAACGATCGCAGAGGGCGGCGAAGTCTTCGGCAGAACAAGCAACCTCCTTGCCATGGTGCAAGACGTCCGCGATGAGATGGAGATCACACTCGCAGCGGTGCGTGAAGACCTCGACACGGTCAGCGCAGAACTCGTCGAAACCGCGAACAGCATCGAAACGACTGCGAAAGATGCGACCGCACTGATTGAGAAAGTTGAAAAAGAAATCGACCCCGTACTGGTGGATATCGATGCTTTCCTTGCAGAATCAACCGGCGTGATGACGGATGTGCGAGCGGTCTTTGGCGACAGCGGCGAGGACATCCGCACCACCCTCGCAAAGTTCAGTTCGATCAGCACCAACCTTGACGCAAAGATCCCTGCGACCGTCGATCAGATCACCGCGTTCGTCACCAAAGCCGAGGCATCGATCGAAGGCATCGACACGTTCATCGTCGAGATCACCGGCACCGCGACCGAGGCCCGTACCCTCCTTGCAGACAACCGCCCCGACATAGATCGCACCATCGAATCAGCCCGGCGAAGCGTCGACGAACTCGAGGGCCTAGTCGATGACCTGCGTGCCAACCCGTCACGACTCATCTGGCCGCCGGACGAAAAAGACCTAAAAAACATGGACCTTTATGCGACCGCACGGTCCTACGCGAAAGCCGCTGAAGACCTAGAGTCCGCCGCCGCGGCCCTGCACAAAGCAACAGGCGATGGCGAAGACGACCCGATCAAACTGGAGGCTTTGCGACAACAACTCCTGCAGCAGTTCGAGTACTTCGACAAGCTACAAGCCGAGGTGTGGCAGCGGTTTGAGAAATAGGGACTTGATTTCATTCAGAGACGCGGAGTCAAGGCAAGTTGGAACCGCAGATGAACGC
>JBGCDC010000254.1:0-1612 GCA_045105055.1 Phycisphaeraceae bacterium
GCCCCATTGCTCCGGCGGGCTCGACGATTCGGCGGCGCGCTTCCCAGAACAAGCGGATTGCGTTGCAGACCTCTTCGTTACTAACGGTGATAAATTCGTCGACGATTTCTTTGCATAGCTCGTAGGTCAGATCGCCTGCACGCCGGACCGCGGTGCCGTCGCAGAAGATATCGAGTTCGTCGAGCTCGACCGGGCCACCTTGTTTGACGGCAGCCTTCATCGACGCCTGGCCCTCGCCTTCCACGCCAATAATACGGATGTTGGGCATGGCCTTCTTCAGCCACGCGCCGACCGCGGCCGCCATCCCCCCGCCGCCGATCTGTAGATACGCCACATCAAACGGACCGACATTTGCCTCGATCGCTTCGACCGCGATCGTGCCTTGCCCACCCATCGTTGCGAGGTCGTCGTAAGGATGAACGAAGGCGACATCATTGTCACTCGCGTATTGCTTGGCCGCGTGCGAGGCTTCGTCGTACGTATCGCCAACCAGTTCGACGGTGACGTGCGAGCCGCCATGCAACGCCACGGCCTGCCGCTTCATCAAAGGCGTCGGCTCAGGCATAAAAATCTTCGCATGACAACCTAGCTTCTGCGCAGCGATCGCGACGCCTTGCGCGTGATTGCCTGCAGACGCACACACGACGCCGCGCTCTCGAGCGTCAGGAGACAACGTCGCCATCTTATTAAAAGCACCACGCCACTTGTATGCATGGATCGGCGGAATATCCTCCCGCTTAACCCAGACCTCGACATCGCCGCCGATATCCACCTGCTCCAAAGGCGTCGCCTCACGCACCGCGTAAACACGCTGCGTTGCGCGTTCGATCTCTCCGTGTAATTGGTCAAGTAAAGAATCATCCATGGCCGCATCATCGCACACCGGCAGGCGGTCTACAATCCACCCATGGCTGGCAATCGCGAGACACTCGACGCGCTACTGAAAAAAGCACGGGCTCTGCCCAAGGTGCCCGGCGTCTATCTCATGAAGGACACCAAGGGTGTCGTTGTCTACGTCGGCAAAGCATCCAAGCTCCCCGAGCGGGTCAGCAGCTACTTCGTCCCCTCCGCCGCAACATCCGGCGGGCTCGGCCCGAAGAAGCTTCCGATGCTCGACCTCATCGTTGACTTCGACACCATCGAATGCGAAACCGAGTGGGAGGCGCTGCTCACCGAGAACCGGCTGATCAAAGACATCCACCCGCGCTTCAACGCCGCACTTACCGACGATAAAACGTACCCCTACCTCGTCATCACCGTCCGCGACGACTTCCCCGGCGTCTTCATCACCCGCGACCCCAACGCACCCGAATACAAAGGCGCTAAAGTCTATGGCCCGTTCACCGGCGTCTACGCGCTACGCGAAGCGATCCAACTCCTGCAACGCATCTTCAAGTTCCGCACCTGCACACTAACGATCCTTGATGGCGATCCAAAGAACGCGCGGTTTAGACCCTGCCTGCTCTACCCGATCAAGCAGTGCTCGGCACCGTGCGGCGCAAAAATCAACCGCGAAGAGTACCGAGCCGACATCCAACGACTCATCCGTTTCTTGGACAGTAAACGGAGCGTCTTACTACGCGAGCTCACACAGGAGATGTCTGCCGCCAGT
>JBGCDC010000255.1:0-3477 GCA_045105055.1 Phycisphaeraceae bacterium
CAACCAATAACTTTCGAGGGTTGCGTAATGTCGTCATGCACGAAGCTGGGCACGGCCTAGGCTTCAGCCACTTCGAGTCAAGTAACTCCGGTGGCTTGATGGAGCCCTTTATTAGTACGTCATTTGACGGCCCGCAGCACGATGACATCCTCGCGGCCCAGCGCAACTACGGCGACGCCCTAGAAAAGAACGGCGGCAACGACACTGTCGGCACTGCGACGAGCTTTGGTACTTTCACTGGGCCGCTAACTACGATCTCGATTGGTACCGACGCCGAGGACGGTAATACCGTGATCGGTGGCGACGAGATCGACTTCGTAAGCATCGACGGCACAAGCGATACGGACGTTTTCGCGTTCTCGCTGGTGGGTGGCTTTGACTTCGATGTCATGCTGTCCATGGATCCCAAAGGACCGACCTATAACGAAGGCCCTCAGGATGGCACCCAGACTTCGCTTAACACCAAAGAGCTGACCAACCTGCAACTCGAGTTGCTGGACAGCGGTGGCTCGGTCTTGTTTACCGCCAATACAGCGGGGTTAGGGCTTGCCGAGTTGATCAGCGAGACGCTAGCCGCTGGCGACTACTTCGCTCGTGTCAGCACCGAGAGCGGGGCCGTTGATAAGATCCAGACGTGCCAGCTGGATATCACCGCAGAACTCGTCCCCGAGCCGTCATCCATGGCGATCCTCGGGCTGGGTGGCCTGCTATTAATCCGTCGCCGTCGACGGGCATAAGAGTTCGCTCAAAAATTAGACGCTTAAAAGCGAGGCCAAAGGGCCTCGCTTTTTTTATGGTTTCAATAAGGCCGCTGGGGGCTGCGCTGGGGTGATTTGAGTCTGCCTACGGGCGTGGATCGGTGGTTTTAGTCGTCTTTGGGGCAAAACACTAAGTTGCGGAGCCGATAAGCATCATTTTCATGTGTTTTTTATTCGATTCACACTCAAAGCGAGTTGACAGGGGTTTTGAAATGGTTAAACTGCTCGGCTCGCCTCAGGCCGGTCGCATGTGTTGCAGCTGGTAAATGAGGGACGGGATTCAAACCCCAAAGGCTCTTTGAAATGACGGCAGGCAAGATTCGAATCAGGATGGAAGCATACGATCACCAAGCGTTGGATGCGTCCGCGAAGGAGATCGTCGATCACGCCAAGCGAACGAGTGCGAAGGTCTCTGGCCCCGTGCCGTTGCCAACGCGTATCGAGCGATACACCGTCCTGCGAAGCCCGCACGTCAACAAGAAGAGTCGAGAGCAATTCGAGATCCGCACCCACAAGCGAATCATCGATATCAAAGACTACAGCCCTCGTACGATCGAGGCGCTTAACCGGCTGATCGTTCCTGCCGGCGTGTTCGTGAAAATCCTTGCCTAGGCCTAGCCGAAAGCAACTGTTTAGATAGACCCAGTTCAATATGGGGCGTGATCCTCTGATGGCCAAGTATGGCTAGTAAGATCGGCTGAAAAGCACCCCAGGAGACTTCAAGATGGCAAACGTAATCCTAGGTCGTAAAGTTGGCATGACTCGCCTCTACGACGATGATGGCAAAAACATTCCGGTGACCGTGATCCAAGCGGGCCCATGTTTTGTCAGCCAGATCAAGACGACTGAGACTGATGGCTACGACGCGGTTCAGGTCGCGTTTGAAGACGTCAAGGGTCGTAACTCTACATTCCAAATGATCGGCCACGACGCAAAGGCGGGCATCGGCCCGAAGCGGTTTCACCGCGAACTGCGTCTTGCTGAAGGCGACGCGGCCAATTATGAAATTGGTCAAGAGATCGCAGTCGATGCATTTGAAGGCACGAAGTTCGTTGACATCTCTGGTGTCAGCAAAGGTAAGGGTTTTGCCGGCCCGATGAAGCGACACGGCTTCAAGGGTCAAGAGGCCAGCCACGGTGTCAAGCGGAAGCACCGCTCGCCGGGTGCGGTCAGCGGCCGATCCAGCAACCTTGGTACCGGTAAGCCTAAGAAGGGCATCCGCATGGGTGGCCGAATGGGCGGCGAGCAGGTAACCTGTCGCAGCGTGCTGGTTGTCGGCATTGATAAAGAAAAGGGATTGCTCCTTGTGAAGGGGCCTGTCCCTGGTGCGAATAGAGGCTTGATTTACGTCAAGGAGGCCAAGCGGCTTTACAAGCAGAAGGCGAGAATCGCCCAGGCGTCGTAAGTCGGTGAGCTGATAGAGCTCGTCACCCGAAACTGCATCGTCGCAACAACACGGCTCTCAACCGAGTCCAAGAGGCAAACCATCTGGCTTAGCTAAGCCTGCCTCTCGCGGCGAACCCAACGCATGCCCCAGATAATCTGGCAGCAGGCACCGTAGGTAGATAACGATGATCGAAATACCCGTATACAACACATCCGGCAAGCAGACCGGTAGCCTCGAAATCGACGAACAATTGTTCGGCGGTGAGGTTCACCCAGTTCTGCTCAAGCAGGCTTATGTCCGTGCTCACGCGAACCGTCGCCCCGACAACCAGTCGACCAAGACGCGAAGTGATGTCGAGGGCTCGACCCGTAAGCTTTATAAGCAAAAAGGCACCGGCAACGCTCGTCGTGGCGACAAGAAGGCTAACATCCTTCGCGGTGGTGGCCACGCCAAGGCAAAGGTTCGCCACTCTTGGCGACAAGACATGCCGACCAAGATGCGTAAGCTCGCCAACCGCAACGCACTGCTTGCGAAAGCGATTGACGGCGAGATTCGCCTGGTTGAGTCCTTTGGTATGGATAAGCCATCGACCAAAGCATTCAAGGCCCTGATTGATGCCCTTAAGATCGATCGCACCTGCCTCATCGCGTTCAGCGATACTCGCGGCGTGGAAGCTAAATCCGCCGCCAACCTAGAACATGTTGACCTGACCCAGATCGACCGGCTCAACGCCTTCGACCTGCTCAACCATCGCTACCTCGTCGCGGAAAAAGGCGCGTTCGAGGACTACATCGCACGTGCTACCGCTTCTGTTAAAGAAGTTAAGGCCGGGCAGGAGGTGGCCGCGTAATGGAACCAACTCACATTATTAAACGACCGTTGATTACTGAGAAATCGACCTTTGAGGCCGCAGGTATCATCCCGCGCGGTAAGAAGGCCGGCCAGCCTCTCAATCGCTACTCGTTCGTTGTTGATCTTCGTGCCCGCAAGGGTGACATCGCCAAGGCGATTGAGTCGATCTACAACGTCCGCGTCGTCAAGGTCAACACACAGACTCGCAAGGCGAGACAATTGGCGCTCGAACGCAGAGTGCAGAAGTCATTTCAATATTGAAAGAACAACAGTCGCGAGTAACTACTACTTTTAACGTGCTGACAATGTCGCTCTTCCAGGACGAATTGCGGCGCGAAAAATTTCGCTGCGATCGAACAAAAGCACCACTTTCGCTGGTGATAATTCAATTGAAATCAGGCTCACATAACGACCCCGAAAACCTGCGAAGCGTACTTTTTATTCTACAGCACAATTTACGAGCACTAGATAGTGTGGGTT
>JBGCDC010000256.1:0-4943 GCA_045105055.1 Phycisphaeraceae bacterium
AGGCCAAGCCGTTGCTCGATGCGTCGAGGTACGGGTTATCGATCTGCGCGATGTCGCCGGTGAGTACGATCTTTGTACCTTCGCCAACGCGCGAGACGATCGTCTTCACTTCGTGTGGCGTGAGGTTCTGCGCTTCATCGATGATGAGGAACTGGTGCGGGATCGATCGGCCACGGATATAGGTCAACGGCTCGAGCACGAGTTGGCCCGTCTCCATCATCTGGTTGACGCGTTGCTCAACCGGCTTAGAGTCGGCGTGCTGCGCGTCGGCACCGCGCGTAGACATGAGGTAGCCGAGGTTGTCGAAGATCGGCTGCATCCACGCAGAGAGCTTCTCATCTTTATCACCCGGCAAGAAGCCGATGTCTCGGCCCATCGGCATGATGGGGCGCGCGACAAGCAGCTTGTCGTAACGCTGCTCGCCGAAAACTTTAGACATCCCCGCAGCGAGTGCGAGCAGGGTCTTGCCCGACCCGGCCATGCCTAGCAACGTGACGAGTTTGATCTCGTCGTCGAGGAGTAAGTCCATCGCCATGGTTTGCTGGACGTTGCGGGCGATGATCCCGTAGACCGGCTTACGCGGGCCTTGCACCGGGATCATGTGATCCGTATCTGCCAACCGCCGCGCGAGCCCGGTGTGCGACTCGTCAAACTGATCGTGCAACTGAACAAACTCGTTAGCGAAGACCTCGGTTTCACTGACACTGCCGTCTTCGTACGTGACCTTGAGGTACTCGGAAATAGCACCTGATTCGAGTTGTTTTTCCTCGTAGAGCTGGTCGATGATTTCGCTTGGGACGTTGATGTTTTTGTAGCCGCCGTAGAGCTGATCGATATCGACCTTGCCCGCTTCGAAGTCTTCGGTCGTAAGACCCAGCGCATCGGACTTGAGGCGGACATTGATGTCCTTGGTGATCATCACCGTCGTGACGCCTTTTTGCATCAGCGTCCAAGCGACACCGATGATGCGGTTGTCCGGCGTGTCCTCCATGAACCAGTCAGGCCGATCCTTGCTACTGGATAGGTCGGCGAACTCGACCTTGACGATCCCGCCGTGGCCGTTCCACTCGACGCCTTGACTCAGCGTGCCCTTCGCGCGAAGGCGATCGAGCTGGCGGATCACTTCGCGTGATGAGCGGCCGGTGTCGTCGTTGTTCTTTTTGAATTTGTCTAACTCACCGAGCACGGTGAACGGGATGACGACAATGTTGTCATCAAACATGTACAGCGAGTTGGGGTTATGAAGCAGCACATTCGTGTCGAGGACGAAGTGTTTGACGTTCGAATCCGAGGCGGCGGTGTTAACCATCCAGGTTGGCTCCTTTGTGATGCGGGTCGCTGTCCCCACGCTCCTCGCCGTGCAACCGCCGCATCATGCTTTAGTCTGCCTCGGCCTGTATCTACTGTATCGACCAACGCACTCGTCGGCCCAAATCCTCAACGCAGAATCCATCCGCCACCTAACAAGACGCTCGCACAACCGGTCCTGTATCAGTCATAAACAGGATTCATCGCGTTTGTATTCCCTCTTTTGGGATGACCCCGCCTAACGCCGCGAAACACGCATGTTTATGTAGCACCTCGACATCAACAAACCCTGCTGAACGCAAGTGATCCACGATCGACATCACCGGCGCCGGGCTGTCTTCTTTTTCGATGTATGCAAAAACTTCGTCGCGGTACGCCTCATCTTTTTGCACCGCGAGGTAATCGCCGTAGCGTCGCTGCATCACGGACTGGATGCCGAGCTGAGCATGCGCAACCAAGTCGACAATCCACAGCGACCCGCCGGGCTTGAGTGATGCGTAGATCTTTTCGAGTACCGCCAACCACTCCTCGGGTGAGCGCAGGTGATGCAACACCGCTGCAGCAACCGCGACGTCGAATTTCTGTTCACCCAAGTTGGATTCACGGATGTCGGCTTGGATCGTCGTGACCCGCCCCGCCGTCGCTTGCCCCACCCGTAGCGCGGCGCGATCAAGCATTGGCTGACTCAAATCAACCAGCGTCGCATCCGCATCCTTAAACCGCTCCAATAATTTCAGCGTGTAGTTACCCGCGCCGCAGCCGATATCAAGCAGCGACCGCGCGCCGGGCGTCACCGCTACCGCGGCCTCAACCACCAGTCCCATGCACAACGGCGCATCCATAGCCGCGTTCTGGCCGGTCTCTAGATTCGAAAACCGATCGACATCCTTATCAAAGCGACTGCGAATTTCATCAACGGTCGATTTCATGGCGTTACTTCTTTCTTCCAGTCTTCACGTAGCAAACGATAGTTCGCCATGTCTGTGATCCGGCCATCCGGGTAGGCAATCCACTGACGGATCACCGCCTCACGGGTAAAGCCCAGTCGCTCGGGGATGGCGAGCGAACGCGTATTCGTCACATCCACCGTGATATCGATCCTGTTCATACCTAGCTGCTCGAATGCATAGCGGATCAATGCGTCGCAGCCGCGCGTGACCAATCCTCGACCCTCTCCGCCGGCATCAACCCAGTAGGCCAATTCGGTCCGATGATTTCCCGGGTCGTGGTTGCTATTCATAAAGATCAGCCCGAGCAGTTCACCACCGCACTCCAAGGCCGCGTTGACACGTTTAACGCTTGCAAAATCTTCAACACACTCAGCAATAGCGCCACGCACCTGACCAACGCTCTTAACCGTCATTGGCCAACGGAAATACGGCCGCATCCGCTCACGATTACAAACATATAGATCGAACAACTGCTGCGCATCGCTATAACGGAGCTGCCGAAGTACGACGCCCCCGCCAAGATCTTCATGAAAATCATCCGGCCTAGGCTGATTGCTAAGCGTGCCGTCCACCCGCCGGAACATCATCACGCCGTCCTTGCGCGAGCCATCCATGAATCGGCCACGCCCCGGCACGACGCCCGACTGTACAAAACCCGAGCCTAGATACAACGCGATGGCCCGCTTGTTGTCCGCAAAAACATCCAGCTCAAGCAGCTCCAACACCGGATGTCGCTCGGCCCAATCGATCAATGCAGACAATAATGCACTCCCCAAGCCCGAGCCCCAGTAGGCCTTATCCGAGGACATACCCAAGTGCCCGATGTGCGCAACGCGCGTCCGCTCGCTTTGACACGAGCAGTTGAGCGCCGCAACGATCGTTTCGCCAGCAAATGCAAACAGATTGATCGCGCTGGGGTTCGCATGGTTGCCCTCAAGCCACTCGCGTTCATCCGCCTCGGTCATGGCGAACTCGCCAGGGTCCATCGCGATATATGGCGAGAAATCTGGCAGGCAACGTTTCATGTACGTCAACATCGCTAACGCATCAGCGGGCACACCCGCGCGAATCAAGACCTTTCGCCCATCGCACAGTGTCAACTCGACCGGTTCAAATGTCGGCTTGAGCGTCTCGGCATCCGAACTGCTCATGGCTTGCACTCCTCAGCCAGTATTGCATAGAGCTTGTGATTCACCACTCGGCCATCAAACGTCGCGACACCACGCAGCAGGCCCTCGTACTGGTAACCCGCGCGCTCGGCGACACGCCAACTCGCCTCGTTCTCAGGCTCAGCTCGGATCGTCAGCCGCTTGAGCCCGTACGCCTCAAACGCCAAGGTCGTCATCGCCCGCACCGCGCGCGTCATTAGGCCCCGGCCGGTCGCCTCTTTCGCCAGCCAGTAACCGATGTCTGCCGAGGCGTAATCCAGCCGGCCGTCGAACAGCGACTGCTGATTCCAGTCCGTCCAACCCGTGCTGCCGACGACCTCGCCGTGCTCAAGCACGGTCAGCGTGATCTTGGTGCGATCCGCAAAACCTTGCAAAGACTCGCGCGCATGTTCACGCGAAGATTCCAAGTTGTAACTATCACAAAGAAAAGGCATCCAACGGTTGATATGCTCGCGGTTGGCGATCGCGACGCTGTGTACCTCTTCCGCAAAACGCGGCTCGTGTAGACGCAGCGACAACTCTTCATCAACTTTGATTTCAAAACTCACGACGATCCTCTTGTTCGTTAAGGCTGGCTTGCCTCGGCTTCTTCTTGCTCTTGACTTGCTTTCACTGCCTCGACGGTCTTGATCCGGTTGATCGCCGACAGGTATGCCTCGGCGGCGGCTTCGATGACATCCGTACTCACGCCTCGACCGCGGGCTTTGTGGCCGTTGTGATTGATGCGGACCGAGGCCTCGCCTTGTGCATCTTTGCCGCCGGTGATGGCGCGGGTGATGTACTCTTCGAGGGTGACGGTGACGCCGGTGATTCGTTGAATGGCGGTGAAGACCGCGTCGATCGGGCCGTCGCCGTGGGCAGTGTCTTTTTGTTCGACGCCAGCGGAATCTTTGAGTTCGACAAAGGCCATGGCCGTCTCGTCCGTTCCCGCGGTGACACGGAGGAACTTGAGTTCCCAGAGCTTCCGCTCTTCACCCAGGCGCTTATCCAACAGCGCTTCGATGTCCTCGTCGAACACCTCCTTTTTGCGGTCGGCCAGGCTCTTGAAATCGTCGTACACCCGTTGAAGTGTTTCGTCATCGATGGTGTAGCCCATCTCCTTAACGCGATCGGACAGGGCGTGTCGTCCCGATAACTTGCCGAGCACGAGCTTGCTCTCGGGCACGCCGATGGAGCGCGGGTCCATGATCTCGTAGGTGTCGCGATTCTTGAGCATGCCGTCCTGGTGGATGCCGGATTCGTGGGCGAAGGCGTTCTGCCCGATGATCGCTTTGTTGCGTTGCACGGACAGGCCTGTCAGGTTACTCACCATTCGCGAGGTCTTATAGATCTCTTGAGTATTGATGGAGGTTGTGTAGTTTTTGTAGACATCGCTACGCGTGCGCATGGCCATGACGAGTTCTTCAAGCGCCGCGTTGCCCGCGCGTTCGCCGATGCCGTTGATCGTGCACTCAATTTGACCTGCTCCCGCGGCAACAGCGGCTAAGCTGTTGGCGACGGCCATGCCCAAGTCATC
>JBGCDC010000257.1:0-4448 GCA_045105055.1 Phycisphaeraceae bacterium
GGTAGTGCGACAGGTCACCGAGATCGACCGCCGCGCCAAGCACCTGTACGACAAGGCCATCGAGCTAATGGAGTACAAGCAGTACGAGCGCGGGCTTGCGATGCTCGACACAGTCATCCGCGACAACCAGGGCAACGTGCTCGGCTACCGCGCCCACATGGCCAAGGGCCGACACTACCTCGATCAAAACAAGACGAAGGAAGCGCTAAGCCACTTCCTTTTACTATCTCGCATACTCGCACCGGCTCCAGGTGAGCAGCAGCTTGAAGAAGAGTCCGAGCTCTATCGTGAGTCGTTGTTTCAGTCGGGCTTTGCCTACTACCAATCCGGGCAGTACGCCGCAGCGTTCCCGATGTTCCGTCAACTCACCGAGGTCGCAGGCAAGAGCCACTGGGCCAACAAAGCCTATTACTACATCGGGATGAGCCACTACAACCTCAAAAACTGGAACAAAGCGATTGATGCGCTCTCGCTAGTTGGTACAGAGGTTGAAGACACTGAAGAAGACAAGGTCGGCCGAGTAGAGATCGGCCAACGCTTCTACGCCAAGATCAGCGATGCGGACATCCCCGTCCTCCGCAAGATCGGCAAAGACGTCAAGGCCAAGGTCGAAGTCAGCTCTGGCGATAGCGAGATCCTCATCGGCGTTCCCATCGCAGGCAAGAAAAACGAAGCACTGACTTCCGCACCAACAGAAATCGGCCTGCCCAAGAAAGGCGACGGCGTTCTCCAGATGATCGGCGGCGACACGCTCACCGTCACCTACATGGACGACTCCACCATCGACGGTGCAAAGAACGTCGAACGCAGCGGCACAGTTCAAGCGGTCAGCACCGGCACCGTCGGCTTCTTCCTTGGCGATTTTTCGACGCCCGCTTACATCGCCTTCCCCGGCCAGCCGCAGGCGTTGCTCTTGCGTGATGCAGACCTCGACACATCCACCAAGGCAGAGACGGTCACCATCACCGTCCGCTCGCTGTATAAAGTTGCTGCCTCCGAAGCCGCGGAACAAGACGCCGAGGACGCGTTGGACATCTTCGATATCGACGACACTGAAGAAGACGCTTGGCGTGAGCGCGACAGCATCACGATCACGCTCACCGAGGCTGGCGAAGGCGACATCGTTCGCACCGGCACCTTCACCGGCAAGGCCACTCTCGCCCCACTCGGCGAGAACACGCCCGACACCAGCGACAACATCTTGCACACCGATGAGCTCGATGAACTTGAGGTCAGCTACACCGATAACGTCCACCTCTATGGCGAAGCGCCGCGAACTACGATCTCTCGCATCAAGGTCTCCGGTTCAGTAAATGCGGGCGTCACTGCCGACCAATTCGTTGTCTTTGAAGCTGTACTGAAGGCCCGTAAAAACTCGGTCGAAGCGGAAGCTCTCAAAGGCCTAGGCGCAATCTATAAAGACATGGGTCTTGACGAGCGTGCCTCGCAGAAGGCGGACGAGGCGCTCAAAAAAGTCAACGACATCATTTTGGACCGCGACAAGATCACCAGCGATCTATTAGAGCGAGCGTTCCAACTCAAGTGGGAGAGCGAGATCCTTAAAGACGACTTCGCTGCCGCAACCGCGACGTGCCAAGCGTTCAACCGTTTATATCCGCAGTCGGTATTGGCCGATCAAGCACTGATGGCTTTGAGCCAAGCACTTGCTGAGAAAGGCGACTACGCCGAGGCGGTCGCTAGCTACAAGCGCGTGCTCGCACTGGAAAACCCCGTGTCCGCTGCCCAAGCACAATTCCGCATCGGACAGGTACTGCAAGGGCAGGTTGAAGAAGAATTCGCTGACGAACACAACAGCAAATGGACCGCAACGGGCCTATCGAAGAAGAGTGCATTGCAACGTGCGATGGGTCCAGCGATCGCCGCGTATCGTCAGACGTACCAGGCATATCCCGAGAGCCCGTACGCCGCTAGCGCACTGAGCGAAGTCGTACGTTATTACGTAGACACCGAAGACTTTGCGCAGGCAGATGACCTGCTTGAACAGGTGTTTGCAGACTTCCCCGACGCCCCGTTCCTTGATGAGATGCTGCTGGTGTGGGCACAGGTGGCGTTCCGCATGGGCGACAATAGCGTCGCGCAAACCAAGCTCCAGCAACTGATCTTCGACTACCCCTCTAGCAAGCATGTTGCTGAGGCACAGAAAAAACTCGCAGCACTCAAGGCAGGTGAATGATCCGATCAGCAACCCCACGACGTTTGTATGGACGAGTGACGCACGCGGCCCTGCTGCTGACGCTGACCTGCGTCGCCTCGATCGCGGTCGCCGATATCGCGTTTGATGATCAGCGCGAGACGCTATCACTTGCCACTGGAACGCACACTGAGCAGGCGATCGACACGATGCTCAAGGCCGGGCTCGACGAGCAGAAGCCCACGCAGGCCTCCGCGTTGACCGAGCGTTGGCTACGCAGCAACAGCGTCCAAGAACCTATGCTGCTGTATCGAGCCGGGCATGCAGCAGAGATGTCTGGTGATTGGCAGTCCGCGGTCACGCTGTATCGCCAGTACCTCAAACGAGCCGACCTACAGTCCGAGTCAGCCTCGCATGCGATCACTGGCTCTTACACACTCCAGCTCAATCACCTCGCTGCACCCGAAGCAGCATATGCCTACGCGAAGGTTGATGGACACAGGTTGGTCACTACCGCCTCTGCCCGACAGTTTGATCGCTGGTTTTTGGACGAAGCAAAGCGGCGTAAAGACCGGGAAGCAGTCGCCGACCGCTTGCTCGCTTTAAGTAAGGCCGAACTCGATGGTGATCTGATCATCACGCTTTATGAGCCGGATGCCCGTTGGCTGCTTAGTTCGATCAGCAGCAGTCGACTCGACAACGAACGCTTTGCACCACGGTTTATTCAATCCGTCAAAGACCTCGCCAAGTCTGGATCGCTTGACAACGAACTTGCCTTGCTGCTTGACTGGTCCGTGTCGGTCAAAGCCTACAACATGGCGATCCTTGATGGCGAACAGGCCGACGCGCCAATCGCCCAAGCACAAGCGTTACTAATCGCTCATCCACACTATGCCGAGCGTGTACAGACCGGCTGGGCAGGCGGAACACGTAGCCAGCATTACCGTGGTGATCACAAGAAGTACTGGCAACTTGATCAAGATGCCAAGCTCGCCGTGATTGATCAGGCTGTTGCGAAGCTGGACTCATTCGCGCAAGCGGTTTTCTATGAATCGTGGGGGTACCGATATTACAGCGGCGGCCCACAGAGACTTAACTCCGACGCGGCTCGCGCTTGGGTGCTCGCTAACCCAAAGCTTGCCAACAGCAAGGTCGGCCCGATCCTTAGCTTTAATTGGCCAAGCATCACGCTTGAAGACGCGAAAGAACTCGCTCCGCTACTCGCAAAGAACCCCAGCCCAGAGGCGGCGGGTATCCGGGCGATCGCTACGGTTAAGAACACCGAAGCCGAGGACTTAGATAAGACCGTGGATGCGCTTCTTAAGAATGAGTCGTGGCGGCTCTCACCGCGTGACCTGCGAAGCTACATTGATCGGCTCTGGCAACGAGCTGGTCGGCCTGATGGCAATGCACGACGCGATCAGCTTATCGCCCGCGGCAAGAACCTGGCCGAACAAACAAAGCCAGTCGCAATTAAAAAAGAAGATGAGCCAAAGAAAAGGCTCGCGGCGTTAAAAACATTATTGCAAGACTATCGATCGCCTCAGCCCAAACAAATTGATGTCCGTGATCGCCTGCTTCAGGTGCTCTCGGTAACACCCGAGGCGATCCCAGAGATATTGAAAGACACGTCAGTCGAATCGCGCATGCTGCTTCGCGAAGCGATGCAGACAGGCATCAGCGGAACCGATCCGGGTTGGGCAGCTTACGAATCTGCGAAACGGATCTATTCCGATCGCTACAGCCCCGTCTTTGCTGAGCAGGTGCGTAGGCAATACGGTGGTTTGAGTCGGCTGGTCGATGATGAAAAGAAGTATCGACCTCACCCGATTGCGGCGTTGCTGAACAAGTTGTTAGCGGATCAGATCAAGGCGAATAAGGTTGAACATTGGCTAGTGTTTGCTTGGCTCAACACGCAGTTCCCCGAAGATAACGCGGATGCCATCGCACTTATCGAGCAGCTTAAAAAGTCTTCCGCGTGGGATTCGCTGCCTGTCGAAGCTCGATTTGGTGCGCGTCAGTGGTTCCGGGATAAGGCAATGTCGCAAGCTCAGTCTGCATGGATCAAAGCGACCGATCCGACTATCGCCTGCAAACCGGTCATGGAACTCACTGAGGACGCTAATGCCCAAACAGTAACTGCAGCGCTCAAGCAAGCGATTGCGACGCTTAAGCAATCGCCTACGCGACTGGAAGTCAATGGCTTAAATAGCCTCGGGATGCTGGCCCCCGAAGTGCTTGGAGACCCGGCGGTCCTTGCACAGATCAACACGCTACTCAGCGACTTTCGCCTTTT
>JBGCDC010000258.1:0-2927 GCA_045105055.1 Phycisphaeraceae bacterium
TGTTTGTTGTGGGGGAGTCATTGATCAATAGGGGGCAAATCCCCTCGCGAGTTATCAAGAAGATGTCGAATCGTCGTCTTTGACGAGAAAGTAAATGAATCAATTTGTAATTCACCTTCCTGGCCTTCAGAGTTACCGATGAATAATTCATCAACCGAAGAAATACCTCTGCACTCGGAATGTACAACCTGGCCTTCGCTATTTCGACATTGATCTGACAAAGTCTCGATCATCGAGTCTGCTTTCTGCCAAGCAGCGTCAATGGAATCTGCAGCAATTACAAAGACATTAATCGCGATCGCTTGATCAGCTACCCCTTCAACACTTATCGACGAAACAAACTGAGCAACAAATAGCGGCTCTTTGTGATTGCTGAAGTAATCATAAATCGAGCTAGCCATCTCAAACCCCCGCGCCATCCAGTACGCCTGTTGTTTGTAACAGCTTCTCTAACTGTGCCGACTCTTCGTCGGTTAGTTCGGTTAACGGCAATCGCACGCTCCCCGTATCGACGCCGATCATATTCATCGCGGCTTTGATCGGGATGGGGTTGGTGCTTAGCGTTAGCAAACCCTTGCAGAGATGGAAGAGTTCGTGGTGCAGGGTGCGGGCGGCGACGAGATCGTCTTTCAGACCAGCGGCGACCAGCGCCGCGACCTTTGCGGGCAGCAGGTTGGACAGCACGCTGATGACGCCTTTGCCGCCGATGGACATGAGGGGGAGGGTGAGTGAGTCGTCGCCGGAGATGATGGGGATGTCACAGCGGCTGGCGATTTCGCTGGCCATGTCGAGGCTGCCGGTGGCTTCTTTGATCGCGACGATCATGTCGTGCTTGTAGAGGCGGGCGACGGTGTCGGGGGCCATGGTCACGTTGGTTCGGCCGGGGATATTGTAGAGGACGATGGGCAGGCCGACCTCATCCGCGATCTTCATGAAGTGGCGGTACAAACCCTCTTGCGTGGGCTTGTTGTAGTACGGATTCACCATGAGCGCGGCGTCGGCGCCGACGGACTTGGCGTGTTGCGTCGTCGCCAATGCTTCGGCGGTGTTGTTGCTGCCGGTGCCTGCGATCACTTGGACTTTGCCTTGCGCGGCTTCGACGACGGCGGAGATGATCTTGTTGTGCTCATCGTGCGAGACGGTGGGCGACTCGCCGGTGGTACCGACGGGGACGACGCCGGTGATGCCCTGGTCGATCTGGTGGGCGACGTTTTGCTTGAGGCGGTCGTAGTCAACGGCGGTGGCGTCGGCGTTGAAGGGCGTGATGAGGGCGGTGTAGGCGCCAGCGATCTGCATGGGATTATTCCGGTGGGCTTCGTTTGCGGTGAAACGCCATTGTAAACGGTTGATTCACAGACGCCCACGGATTGAATCCGTGGGCGTTGAGGGGTGGAGATTTAAGGGGTTTAGCTTGTGCGGAGGGCGAGGATGAGTTCGATCTTGCCGACGTGTTCGTCGAGGGCTTGCGCGATGTCGGCGGGGCCTTTGCCTTGGTCGGCCAAGGCGTAGACCTGTTTGGTTAAGGGGTCGACGTCGGCGGCGTTGGCCTGTGGGGTGACGAGTTGGTCGGCTTGCATGGCCGAGGGGTTGGATAGTTCGTCGCGGAGGGCCTGGAGCTGGGCGATGCGTTGGTCGGCTTCTTCGTTGGCTTTTTCGATGCGGATGATCTTGGCGTCGAGCTGGCCGCCGAGGTCGCGGGCCATGCGGTTGATGTCGACCATGAGGGCTTCGAGGTCGTCGCGGACGACTTGTTTTTGGCGGGCACGTTCGACGTGATCGCGGGCGCTGCCCCGGACGGTGGCTTTGCCTTTGCGAGCTCGGCCGAGCGAGAACATGGCCATGATGATGAAGAGGATCCCCACCACCGCGATGCCGTACTGCCACTGGTCAGACATGCTTGCCCCCCTGCTTCAGCTCGGCGAGTAGGTCGGATGCCGCGGCCTCGGCGACACGCTTCGCCTCATGGAGCGAGATGTTATTCGTGTCCGCTAGCGCGACCACCTCTTCGAACTCGGGCTTAACGGTGAGGGGCTTACCCTCGAGGGAACCGACCTTGAGTGTGATCTTGCCTAGCGCGGTTTCGCGTTGATGAAAAGTACGATCCAAGACGAGGCGGTCCCATGCGCGGTAGCGGACGCCTAGGCTGCCGGTGTCGGCGATGAGTTGCTTGGCCAGGGCGTTTTGGTGTTCTTCGTGTGCGAGGACGCTTAGCGTGATGCCGGGTCGGCCCTTCTTCATCGTGATCGGCGTGGCCCAGGCATCGAGCGCACCGGCAACCATGAGCCGATCGATCGCGGCGCCGACCTGCTCGCCCGTGACATCGTCGAGGTTCACAGCCAACTCCACGACACGCGTCGGCGGATCATCATGCACTTGCTTAGGCATACGCTGATTCTACCGGCAAGCGAGCCGATGCAAAGCCGACTGTACAATCGCGCCGTGCCTAACCCCCCCGCCCACTACCACCCGCTAGTCCGATCGGTCGCGCGAGCGCTTCGAGAACGGTGCGATGTCGAGCCGAGTAGCGCGATCGTTGTGGCGTGTAGCGGCGGCGCAGACTCGGTTGCGCTGCTGCGCGCCTTGGCGATGCTGGCCCCGCGGCGTAAGTGGCAGCTGCGCGTGATCGTCGGACACATCAACCATCATCTGCGTAACGAGGCGGATGACGATGCGGCATTTGTTGAAGCGCTTGCGGGCGTGCTGAGCCTGCCTTTTGCTCGGCGTGATATCCGCCCTGCTGATTTGCCGGGCAACCTCGAAGCGAACGCACGCGACTTGCGCTATCAATCGCTCGCAGAGATCGCCAAGGAACACGGCGCCTCGCTCATCGCGACAGCGCATCACGCGGACGACCAGCTCGAGACCTTACTCATGCGCATGCTTCGCGGCAGCAGTGTCGCGGGGCTGCGCGGGATCGCTTGGCAAAA
>JBGCDC010000259.1:0-1934 GCA_045105055.1 Phycisphaeraceae bacterium
GAGCGTCTGTGCGAGGGCTGCGGCCTCGAATGCGTGTTGGTCCAAATGGTCAGGCACATCGCAGATGGTAGGCAATAGCCGGAGACCTACGGGCTCCGGACGCGAGAACAAATCACTTCACGCAAGCATCATGCTTGTCATGACGCTACGCCGCCTTGCTCGTCCGGTGCCCGTAGGTCACCGGCTATTTTTCCTGTATTTACCAACTTCTTCCCGCCACCCACTGGACGCTGCGCCTAACCGAACTACAATCCATCATCGCAATCGTGCCGACCAGGCCCCTCGGATTTTCGTCTTATGCCATACGACCTCAAGCCCATCGATATCGACGTCGAAACGACCCCGTACCTCGACGGCCGGGAGGACATCGCCGGCGACCGCTGGACGCTTAACTTCGGCCCACAGCACCCCGCGACGCACACCACCTTGCGCATCGTTATGGAGCTCGACGGCGAGCGCGTCGTCCGAGCCGTCCCGCACATCGGATACCTGCACTCGGGCTTCGAAAAGCTTGGGGAGGCACTCGACTACAACCAGTACGTCACCATCGTCTCGCGGATGGACTACGTCTCCCCGATCTGCAACGACATCGCTTGGCACGGCGCGGTCGAGAAACTCTTCGACATCGATATCACGCCACGCTGCAAGGTCGTCCGCACGATCCTGTTCGAGCTCGGCCGAATCCAAAACCACCTGATGTGTGTGGGTGCTGCGGCGCTCGACCTCGGCGCGTTCACCGGCTTCCTCTACGGCTTCAACGAACGCGAGCACATCTACGACATCATCGACTACATCTCCGGCCAGCGCTATCACCCCGACTACACACGCGTCGGCGGAACCATGATGGACTTACCCGATGAAGAAGTCTTCAAAAAGATGGTCAAGAAGTTCATCAACGAGCAGATGCCCCCGGCCCTCGACGACCTCACCGGCATGCTCAACCGTAACCGCATCTTCCGAGACCGCACCGAGGGTATCGGCGTCATGTCTAAAGAAGACGCGATCGCATGGTCGCTTACCGGCCCACTCGCCCGCGCCTCCGGCGTGAAACGCGATGTCCGTAAAGATGAACCCTTCCTCTGCTTCGAAGACAACTGGGACGGGCAGGGCAGCAGTGCCGTCAACTTCAAGGTGCCGATCGCCACCGGCGGCGACGTCTTCGCGCGTTTCCTCGTGCGTGTCGAAGAGATCAAGCAATCCGTCGAGATCATCAAGCAGCTCATCGACGATATCCCCGGCGGGCCGATGAACACGCTCGCCGATGGCAAGGCCGTGAAGCCGCCCAAGTCCGGCGTGTATGGCTCGATCGAAGGCCTCATCCAGCACTTCGAGCTCGTGATGACCAACCGCGGCTGGGAAGCCCCGATCAACGAAGTCTACAGCTGCGTCGAATCGCCCAACGGCGAGCTGGGCTACACGATTGTTGCGGATGGCGGGCCGAGGCCTTGGCGGGTGAAGGTGCGTCCGCCGTGCTTCATCAATTATGCGACGTTCTCGAAAATGCTCGAAGGCCACCTGCTCGCGGACACCGTTGCGATCCTTGGGTCGATCAACATTATTGCGGCGGAGTTGGATCGATGAAGATAAATAATGTTTTTCTCTTTGCGATAGGTTGCGGGTTATTGATTATGGGAGCCGTAGCCTCAGCAAATCTGATTCCACTCTTGGTCAGTGGAAGTGAGTTTAATCAAAGCCTGCTTTACGTTTCGCTTGGCTCAGTGGGCACAATATGGATTGGTGCGTTATCAATTAATGGGACAGTGAGTACACAGTAAAACTTTACTGACATAGCAACATGGATAAATCCCTCCTCAACCCCATCGGTCCGCTCGGCTCGATCATCATTGGCCTTGTCTGCATTGGTCTGACCTTTGCGGGCATCTACCCCGGCGGGATCAACCTCGGCTGGCTCGGTGTCGCGTTCCTCTTAGGCG
>JBGCDC010000260.1:0-10192 GCA_045105055.1 Phycisphaeraceae bacterium
TTACTTGACGCTCGCCCCTCATCCCCCGCCTTCTCCCTAAGAGGGAGAAGGAGCCCGAGCCGGGCTAGAAATAATGCAAGTTGCTCTAGTGCCGAGCTGCTCTCGATTCATCACGAGTGCTTCGCACACAGCGGGCTCCCGCCACGCAGTGTGGCACCCGACTATTTCTTAGTCGCCTCTTGTCGCCAAGCCGTCCAATACGTCTGCATGCGTTTCATCAGCGCGGCGGGCGATTCGGCCAACGCGACCGCGAGGTCCTGCCCAGCGATCACCGCGATGCGTTGGGCGAGCGGTTTGAGCTTGGGGAGTGCTTTGGTCGCACCCTTGCCCAATTCATTTCGCAGGGCTCGATCGAGTTGATCGGCAAGCAGCTCGGCGTTCAATGCATCGGCGGCGCGGGAGATCAGTTTGCGATGGGCCTTGAGCATGGGCGGACAAGCCTTGCCGAGGATCGCGAGTTGGTCGGCGACCTCTCTTAGCACATTGATCAGCTCACCCAGCGACTCCATTGTCACCGGCTCGTTGGCCAGTCGGCGAGCCCTGGTGTACGTCCGCCGCAGACCGCGTGGCGGAACATCGCTTGGCACCCCAGCCGTGGGCCAGCTGTCGAGGTGACCGCGAAGCTCGGCCATATCCGCGACCAAGCGATAAATCTCGGGGTTAAACGTGCCTGCCTTGGAGCTCATCGCCGCGGCGGACTGATCCATCGCCGACCATCGCTTACGCAACGACTTCACCGCTCCGGCAAGTTCCTTATCCCCGGGCGATTTTTTGTATTGGCGATTGAGCTCTTCGACGAGCCGAGTCGGCTGGGCCATCTCATCAAGCCCAACGATCAGACGGGCGAGGATCGTACGCTCCCGCCGAACGCTCAGCCGCGGCAGGTCGGGCTCGATCAGTGCCAAGACCGATTGAGCCTGTTGAATAGCGCTGCTCGCTGCATCGGCTTGCCCCGCCTGCCTCGTTAAACAGCGGATCGCGGCTTCAACCTGATCGCTCGCAATGCGTTTGTAGCCGGGCCCGGGAATTTCTTGTCGCTTGAGTGTCGTCATAAGCTGTTGAATCGCTGATTAAATGTGTTCAAATGCGGTGAACGATCATAACCGGCCCAGCGAAATGCACAGCGAATACAGGGGATTTCTAACATCAGTCATGTTGCTGATGGAGGGGGAGGAGACGGAATGCGTGTGATTGGATCGCTGCGGCCGGCCTAGTTAAACGGCAGCTCGATGCTGAAGCTGAGGATTTGCGATTCGTCGCCTTCTTCTTCGAGGATGGGGAAGCCGAAGTCGATGGCGATGGGGGCTTGGCCGAAGAAGGGGATGCGGAGGCGGACGCCCGTGCCGACGGACACGCGCCACTGGTCAAAGCCGAACTCGTCTTGAATCGTGCCCTGGTCGGTGAAGAACGCCCAGCGGATGAACTGGTCGTAGACGGGGATTTCGTACTGCAGTCGGCTGATGAATTGGAACTGTCCACCGACGGGGTCATCGCCGACGAGGAGGTTGTCGTTGCGGATGCCGCGTGGGCCGATGCCACGGAAGGCAAAGCCGCGGAAGTCACGGCCGCCTGAGTAGAAGCGTTCGAACAACGGGACATCGCCAGCCTCTTGCGGGATGAAGCCTGTGTCGAACTGGACCGACAAGATGGTCTTTCGCCCGAGGAAGTCTTCGTCGAGTGTCCAGAACTGGCTGTAGCCCGCGGTGAATCGGGTGAAGTCGTAGTCGCCGCCGAGCGTGCCGAACTGACTAACGCCGAGGGTGAGGCGGGAGCCTTGGCTCGGCGTGATGTTAGAGTCGGTGGTGGATCGGGTGAGGTTTAGGCCGACCGAGCTGAGCGAGCTGTCGCCAGCGACGGCGAAGACATCGGTCGGTGCGTCGGGCTCGATGTCGCCGATGTCGATCTGCTCGAAGCGGAAGCGGAGCGAGCCGGTCCACACATCGCCAAGCCGTCTGCCGATACCCGTGCGGATCCCGATGCGTCCCTCGTCGAAGTCTTCACGCACCGCATTGAACGCGGACAGCGAGACGTCAAAGAAGTAGTCGGACTCGAAGAGGTACGGCTCGCGGAAGCCGACCGAGTAGTTGCTGATGTCGTTGCCGGGCGCGAGGGTGATGTTGAAGGTTTGGCCTGCCCCGAGGAAGGCGCGTTGAGCGAGGAACTCGTCCATCGACTCGGGCCAGTCGGTGATGTCGAAGTTGCGCTGTTCGAGGGTGATCGCGCCGAAGACGCCTGAGTCCGAGCTGAGTCCCGCGCCGATGCTGAATGAGCCGGTGTTCTTTTCGGATGCTTCGATGAGGAAGCTGCGGTAGAGCTCGTCTTCGTCGCCGAGCGCCGTGATGGTGCCGTTGGAAAACCAAGTGCTTTCCCGCACGAGTCGGCGGGTTTCATCCAGGCCGCGTAAGTTGACCGGTCGGCCAGGCTCCAGGCCACGGACGCGCCGTAGCAGCACGCGCTGATCGGTCCGCGACAGCCCGATGATCACGATGTCATCCACGATCGTTGGGCCAGTGCCCTCGTCTATCTCAACGACGACATCGACCTTCGGCTGTTCGGGGTCGAAGACGCGGTTGATGCGGACGCGGGTGTTGATGAACCCGATCTCGCCGTACCACAGGCGAACGGCTTCCTGCGAGTCGGCCAATCGCGTGTCGCTATAGACCCCGCCTTTGATCAGGCTGAGCACCATGCGGATCTGGTCTTCGGACATGAGCTGATCGGTGAACGGCGCGTCGTCCTTGGTGAAGCGAACCTGCACGTCGCGGACGGTATGCTGCTTGCCTTCGTTGACTTCGAAGGTGATGATCGCGCGGTTTTGCCTAGGCGACAGGTCGATACGTCGGCCGACCTGTGCGTTGAGGTAGCCGCGGTCTTGGTAGTACTTGCGGATCGCGGCGACGTCGATGTCCAGCTGCGTGCGGTCCATGAAACCGGCGACGAACGGCCAAAGGTACGTGTCTTGGCCGACCTGACTGGCGAGGCGATCGTCAGGAAAGACTTCATTGCCCTCGTAACGCAGCTCGGTCACGCGGACGCGCGGGCCTTCGGTGATGCGGTAGACCAGCTCCCGTTTTTCTTCGAGCACCTTTTCGTCGTAGCTCACCGACGCGGCGAAGTGGCCCTTCTCGGCATAAGCCGACTCGATACTGCGCATGCCACGATCGATCAGCGACTTGTCGATCGGGTCGCTAGGCCGAAGCAGCACGAGCGTCAGCAGTTGTTCGTTGGTAAACCGCTTGCCGCCGACGAAACGCAGCGCGAGGAGCGTGGACTGCTCGGTGACGGCGAAGATAACATCGATCGAGCCGTCGCCGTTGTCCTCGACCTTGGCGACGACGGTATCGAATCGACCCAGGAATGTCAGGCGGCGGATGTCTTCGTTGGCCGTGTCTTGGCGATACGGCTTGCCCACCGCGGTTCGGACGGTGTTCTTGACGAGCTGCTTAGGGGTTTTGTCCAGGCCTTCGATTCGTACATCGCGGATCAGTCGGCCCTCAGGATCGACGGTCTGCGCGTGTGACGGCATCACCACCACAAGGGCAGTGAGTAGGCAGAGAAGCGAGATGTTTAGCCGGATAAGGGCGTGACAAGCCGAGGACAAGCATGAGCTCCTAGTAAGACATGCGGAGTTTAGCGGATCGTGCGTGAGGGGGCGGGAGAGTCGTGAGGGAGAGGGGGAGTTTCGCGGCTAAACGGTCTTGCTTGTCCTCTTACTGCCCCCTCTTCCTCGCAACTCAGCTTCATTCACTTGCTGGCCTTTGCTGGCCGATCTAGACTAAAGTGTTCCGGACGGGTGTTGTTTGAGCCGAGCGGACGTTTATCGCTGCAGGCCGGTCTGTTAAAAGATCAATTCAGCCCCTGAAGGATGATGCAGCCCCCGGCGACCGCCGGTGCCGCGACAACACCGCGACCTAAGGTGACCCCATGACTGCCACGAATGCAAGCCCGTCCGACGTAGCCCAAGGTGGCCGACCCTCCGATCAGCTCTCTGATGACCAGCTCATCAAGATGCTCTACGACATGATGCTGATCCGTCGTTTCGAAGAGAAGACGATGCAGGCCTACCAACAGGCCAAGATCGGCGGCTTCTGCCACATCTACATTGGCCAGGAAGCCTCGGCCGTCGGCTCCATCAGCGCCCTCAAAGACGACGACCCCATCGTCGGTGCCTACCGCGACCACGGCTTCGCACTCGCACGCGGCATGCACCCCAACTACTGCATGGCCGAGATGTACGGCAAGGCCACCGGCTGTGCCAAGGGCAAGGGCGGCTCGATGCACATGTTCGACCGCGACCGCCACATGTACGGCGGCCACGCCATCGTCGGCGGACAATGCCCCCTCGGAGCCGGCCTAGGCTTCTCCATCCAATACGAAGAAACAGACAACGTCGCGCTCTGATACCTCGGCGATGGCGCACTGAACCAAGGCGGCTTCTTCGAAGCGATGAACCTCGCCGCGATCTGGAACCTGCCCGTCATCTTCGTCCTCGAAAACAACAACTATTCCATGGGCACGCACATCGCCCGCGGCACCGCCATGGCCAATGACCTGGCCGCCAAGGCCGAGTCCTTCGGCATGCGATACGCAGAGTGCGACGGCCTCGATGTACTCGACGTGTACAACACCTTCAGCGAGCAAGTCGCCATGGCCCGAAACGCCAAAAACCCGCAGTGGGAGCGTGGCAACTGGGACGAGATCAAGTACAGCCGAGAGGGCAGTAACCCCGGCCCAGCGTTTGTCAACGTCAAGACCTACCGCTACCAGGGCCACTCGATGTCCGACCCGCAGAAGTACCGCAGCAAAGACGAGGTTGGCGAGTTCAAAGAACGCGACCCCATCAACATCCTCGTGAACCAGCTCATCGAAGCTGGCAAGGCCACACAAGAGCAGTGCAACGAGCTAGACGTCAAGGCCAAAGAAGTCAGCAAAGAAGCGATCAAATTCGCTGAAGAATCGCCTGACATGTCGACCGAAGAGATGTTCACGGATGTGTATGCCAACCCGTTTGGCCCGTACATCAAAGGCGGCCTGCCGAACATCATCACGAATGAGAACTCGGGTGAATAAGCGATCGCTGCGATCATGTTGATCCCGATCGCAATCTTCCTCGTTATTGTCGCTTGGATGATCTGATCAATTGACAACGCTTTTACCTCAAGAGCAAGTACAACACTCTCGGCCATCCCCGAGCAAGTACCGCCCCCTCAGGTAAACAACCCAGCGGGCTAATCTCCTTCGGTGGCACGATCGATACAAACCGCAAGCCGATCATCGCCTATGCGATTACCGGCTTGTAAAGCAAGAAAACCACTTCACCGCCTCGTTAGCAGGGCCGATGACTTCTTCTATGGAAGCAGCCGTCAAACCGTCCAACGAATCAGAGCGTCTCAGTGCACTTAGGTCGTACGACCTGCTCGATACGCAAGCGACGCGTGGCTTTGACGATATTGTCGAGCTCACCGCGCATCTATTTGACGTGCCCATTGCGTTGGTCAGTCTGGTCGACGACGATCGCCAATGGTTCAAAGCGAAGTGCGGCCTAGACGCCTGCCAAACGCCACGCGATATCTCTTTCTGCGGCCACGCGATCCTTCAATCAGGCGTTTTCGTCGTCGAAGACGCACTCACCGATCACCGCTTCTTCGATAACCCACTGGTCACCGGCGAGCCATACGTCCGGTTTTATGCGGGAGCACCACTGGTTGATCGCGATGGCTTCCTGCTTGGCACGCTGTGCATCAATGACACCAAGCCGCGTGGCCTATCCGATCGCGACTGCGAGCTGCTCCAAAAACTCGCCGCTCAGGTCATCGACCAAGCCGAGCTCCACACCCACGCCAAAGACGCGCGCAAGTACTACGACCAAGTCATCCAGCACACGGGCATCCTCGAAGAGGAGGTCGACAAGCGCACGCAGGACGTCGTCCGCACCCGCGAGCAAGTCATCCAATGCCTGGCCCGCGCGGCCGAGTACCGCGATGACGACACAGGCAACCACATTCGACGCGTCAGCCAATACGTCGGGCTCATCGCAAATGAACTGGGCCTGCCCGAAGACCGCTGCAATAACCTTGAGCTCGCCTCGACCCTGCACGACATCGGCAAGATCGGTATCCCCGACGCCCTGTTACTCAAGCCAGGCAAGCTCACCGAACACGAGTTCGGCCTGATCAAGGGCCACGCCAGCTTCGGCAGTGACATCCTCAACAACATGTCAGAGAACGATCAATCGATCGTCTCTAGGCACTGCGAGATCGGTTCGAGCATCCTCGGAGGCGCGGATTTCCCCCTCTTGGTACTTGCCGAAGAAATCGCACGCACCCACCACGAAAAGTTCGACGGCACGGGCTACCCCCACCGCATCAAAGGCCATGACATCCCGCTCTCAGGCCGAATCACCGCGGTCGCGGATGTGTTTGACGCACTCAGCTCCGAGCGGCCTTACAAGGAAGCGTTCCCCTTGGAGCGATGCTTAGAGATCCTTGAAGAGGGCCGAGGCAGCCACTTCGATCCCGATATCCTCGATGCGTTTCTCGCTCGCCTCGACGAGGTGATGCTGATCTGCAACAAGAACCAAGACCAGTGCTCCGAAGAAAAAACCGAGCACGCCGCGTAAAAACGCTGTCTGCTGACCCATTCGAGCCTGGATTACCCAACATCTGATGAAGTACTCGCCCCGGATTCAACGCTGAATCCGGGGTTTTGCTAATCTGTACTGTCCCGGCGGGAGACGATCCACCCCTTTATTTTGGACCCCACAATGGTTGCAACCACAGGCCGATCCATCCAGTACCGAGAAGCACTCCGCGAAGCCATGGAAGAAGAGATGCGCATCGACGAGCGCATCTTCCTCATGGGCGAAGAAGTCGGCGAATACAACGGCGCTTATAAAGTCAGCCAAGGCATGCTCGAAGAGTTCGGGCCCCGCCGCATCGTCGACTCGCCCATCAGCGAGACCGGCTTCGGCGGACTCGGCGTCGGTGCCGCGATGTACGGCCTACGCCCCATCATCGAGTTCATGTCCTGGTCCTTCTCCTTGTCGCAGCCGACCAGATCATCAACAACGCACCCAAAATGCTCTACATGTCCGGCGGACAGTTCGGCTGCCCCGCCGTCTTCCGCGGCAACAACGGTGCAGGCGGCCAACTCGGCTCGACCCACTCTTGGTGCGTTGAATCCCTGTTTAGCCACGTCCCGGGCCTGAAGCTCGCGGTCCCCTCGACCCCACGCGACGCGAAGGGTCTACTTAAAGCAGGCATCCGCGACCCCGACCCGTTCTTCAACCTCGAGTCTGAACGCATGCTCGGCATGGGCCTGCACGGCGACAAGGACTACTCCCGCTATCTCAGCGGCGGCAGATGGGCACCGCCGGAAAATGACAGCGATTTTGTCATCGAGCTCGGCAAGGCCGACATCAAAAAGCCCGGCACCGACTGCACCATCATCGCCGCAGGCCGACCCGTCCACTTCGCCCTTGAAGCGGCCGAGGCCCTGGAAGAAGAAGGCATCGATGTGGAAGTCGTCGACGTCCGCACCTACCGCCCGCTCGACATCGAAACTATCGCAGGCAGCGTGCGTCGCACCGGATACGCGGTCGTTGTCGATCAGTCCTGGCCTTTCGCATCCGTCGGCTCAGAAGTCGCAGCCCAGATCTACGATCACTGCTACGACGACCTCGACAACAAGGTCATCCGCGTTCACAACGACGATATCCCCGCCCCGTACAGCCGACAGCGCGAGCAGGACATGCTCCCCAACGCTAAGAAAATCGTCGACGCGGTCCGAAGCGTGACCTACAGCGCCTAATCCAGACGCAAAAACCGAATCTTTCGAAGGCTCCGTCTCATTGACGGAGCCTTTTTCATAGCTTACCTACCCAGCTTCACACCGAATTGGTGGCGTTTCCTGCAGCCTTTGCACAGCATGTTGTCAAGCTAGGCAAGTGATAACGACCATACGGGCGGTGCGGATCACTCCAAATACGACCAAAAACACACTTAAACAACTGCTATATAAGCATTAAGCGACTCTTCACACCCAATTCGATCACTTTCTTTTCGTTTTTTCTTTCCGTCTGATTGGCCCCTCTTAGAACCCGTGGCATTCTTTGACTGTCGCCAACGATGACGGCACTAAGAAACGAACCCCCATAAAAGGAAACGATCATGGAACTCAAAGCAATCAAAGCACTGACCGCAGCAGCACTCCTCGCCACCGCAACCGCAGCATCCGCTGGCACCGCACCATTCAGCATGGTCTCCGGTGCAACCGCACCAGGCGTCGACGTCAGCCTCAGCGTCCAACAGTCCAGCGTCCCGGGCTACGACTACGACTTTGTCGTCTCCAACAGCTCGCTCATGGGCATCGTCACCGGCGTCTACTTCGAGATGGACTGGAACGGCATGCTCAACGGTGCTGGCGAGTCCTCGGGCCCCGCAGCACTCGTCTCCGGCTCCGCGACGCCACAGATCGCCGACTGGGAAGGCACCAAAGCCTCGCATACCGTCAAGAAGGACCGCGTGCGTCAGCGAGTCGGCCGACACTTCGTCGACTTCCTCTACGACAACCTGCTAGACGGCATCCAAGAAGGTGAATCGCAAACCTTCTCCTTCACGACCGACACCAACATCATCTCGCTGGAAGACCTCCAAGACATGATCGGTACCGATGGCTACGGCGTCGCAGTCCGCATGCAAGGCCTAACCGCCGACGAGCAAGCCACCGCATGGGGCGAAGCCGACGAACGTGAGCAAGAAATCATGCTCGTCCAAACATTCGCCTCGGTCCGCCAAGACGTAAACACCGACAACGACGACAGCGTCGAAGTCGTCTCCGCACCGAGCCCGACCGCAGCCATCGCCGGCCTCGTCGTCGCAGGCATCGCAGGCCTCCGCCGCCGACGCAAGTAAGTCTTACAACTAAATGATCGTTTCTAAGCGAGCTCAGCCCACCGGCTGGGCTCGTTTTTCATTGATACACAGCAGCACCCTACAGAGCGCTCTACAATCCCCCTTTCGCGTCGCGATGCCTGTCAACGCTCGCACCAGGCAGGTTGTGCTTCAGCACTGCCTGATAAGACGCAAACCCCCCGCTCCAAGGAAAACACCATGGCCGTTACCGTTGAAATGCCCAAGCTCTCAGACACGATGGAAGAAGGCACGCTGATCAAGTGGGCCGTGAGCGTGGGCGACACCGTCTCCGCAGGCGACCACCTCGCCGACGTCGAGACCGACAAAGCGACCATGGAACTCCAAGCCTTCGACGACGGCACCGTCGCCAAGCTCATCCTCGACGAGGGCGCCACCGTCCCCGTCGGCCAAGTCATCCTCATCCTCGCCGAGTCCGGCGAATCCGTCGAAGACGCCGCCAAAACCGAAGTCAACTCCGCACCGGCAGCCAGTGCTTCAGCACCGGCTGAGCCAACCCCAGAACCTAGCCAAAGCCCCACCCCCCAACCCGCCAAGCCCACCCCGGCCCCAGCACCGATCGCAGCCGCGACCCCCGCGCCCACTGCCGTCGCACCCAACAACGCCAGCGCCAAGGTGAAAATCAGCCCGCTCGCCCGAAAGCTCGCCGACGAGCACGGCCTAGACATAACCCTCATCCAAGGCTCCGGGCCCGACGGCCGAATCATCAAACGCGACGTCCTCAAAGCCGCCGCCGACGGCACCGCACGACCTTCGGCAGCCGGTGCTCCAGCACCCGCTGGTATGGCCTCACCCACCGCCGTCGCCATCGAAGCAAAAACCACCCAAGTCCCAGGCATGCGCAAGGTCATCGCCAAGCGCTTGGTCGAATCCAAAACCACCGTCCCGCACTTCCAGGTCTCCGTCGCCATCAACATGGACCCGCTCATGGAGATGCGCGGCACGCTCAACGAACGCCTCAAAACCCAAGGCATCAAGCTGAGCGTCAACGACTTCATCACCCGAGCCGTCGCCGTCGCCGCCACCCAGCACCCCGTCATCAACAGCTCGTGGATGGGCGACACCATCGTCCAGCACGGCACGGTCAACGTCGGCACCGCGATCTCCCTCCCCGAAGAACGCGGCGGCGGGCTCGTCGTCGCCGTCTGCCGCGACGTGCAAAACAAGTCCATGATGCAGATCAATAGCGAAGTCAAAGAACTCGCCGGCGCCGCGCGCGGCCGAGGCCTATCCCCCGAGCAGATGTCCGACTCCACCATCAC
>JBGCDC010000261.1:0-4837 GCA_045105055.1 Phycisphaeraceae bacterium
GGACGAACCCATGCTTGCACTCACCCGACGCGTTGGCGAAGAAGTCATCATAGGCGACCCGGACAACCCGTTGGGCCTGATCCGTGTGGTCCAGATTCACGGCGACAAGGTCCGCCTCGCTTTCGACTTCCCCCGCGACACTCCGATCAACCGCAGCGAACTCGCCGACGAAAAACGCAAGAAACGCGACGAGACCCCAGACGAATGACCCGGCTCGGCCAGAGTTGCATAGATGCGACTAAGTTATTGAGATGAAACAGATCGCCTTCCGAGCCCCGCTGTCAAAGCGGGTTTTTTTATACGACTCCAGAGTGCGTAAAGACTCACTGGTCGAAAGATGCCTCGGCGTTTTGATCGGTCGCAACCGCATGTTTGACGGTGACGCTTTGACGCCAGGCCCGAAAGCCCCTCGCGCGCAATCAGTGCACCGATGCTCCATCAAACGGTTATTCATCCAAGCCCATAGCGTTGCGGTAGCAATGCTGTGCGATGAGGAGATTTTACGCGGCGATCTAAGGCGGCGCTGCGCTATGCCCTGGCTTGGGATGCTCGTTGCAACATTACGCTTGATCGAAAGGGCCATCAAAGATTCCCCGAATCACATCCCCGCGCGCACAAGCGTGACACAGTCACGCGGTCACCAACTTACGCTACGCAATACACCAGCGTCCAGCACATCTCTCCGCCGTTTTCATGCACAGCATGAGCCAACCATGCCTCATCATTGATGGCCTAGAGCAACTTGCGTGATTGATCTCCACTTCAACCATGGGCTTGACGCGGACGCCGCTTCACCACTCGGGCGGAAGACTCGTCGAAAACTGATCCATCGCATTGATCGTCAAGCTAAATCGGTAGCGTGTCGGATCCCCTCCGCCCGGGCGTGGCCCGGCGACTAAAGAGTCAGCGGAATAAAAAAGTTAGATGCTCTAAAAAGCTCTCAAAAGAAAAGGCGGCGGTCCGACTTAGCCAGACAGCCGCCCTTGAAGGAGCGTAGTGATGTGATCACGTCCTCGTGATGAAACATATCTTAGGGAATGAATGATCAATGGCGAGCCCGATGCCCGCCAAATTATGATTCAACTGCGTCGAAAGGGTTCTTGTATTCGCACATAGCGACAAAATTCGCTACCATAACGCAAAATGAGTAGTGGCTTATCTAATTGTCTCTTTCGCGTGGTAGCGGGACAGCTGGACTCATTCAGGAGTATTTGTCTTGCCTAAGCGCATTGCGATCGCGATCGAGTTGGACCACCCTGTACCTTGGCACTTGGACTGCTATCAGGGTATTTTGCATTACGCGTCCGGGCACGACTGGTCCTGCGTCGTTGACCCGTACCTCGTGGGTATGACCGGCCAAACGGACGTCTCGGACTATGACGGCGTGGTTGGGCGGATCACGAAAGAGGCCTCGGAGAGTGCCAGCGCGAGCGGCACCCCGGTGGTCAATCATTGGCAAAATTCTCCCGCGCAGGAGCTACCCGGCGTGTACTTTGATTACTACAAAGGCGCGAAGCTAGCGGGGGATCACCTCGTGTCGTGTGGCTATCGTCGGTTCGCTCATTTGGGCATATCGACGCATATGGTGAATACGCTGGACCTCGCAGGTCTATCCGACGCAGTGACCGCACATGGTTTTTCGTCGCCTGACACGTTTGAGTTTTCCCACGACTTTGAAACAAGCCGAGAGGGCGTGATCCATATGCGACGCGTACTCACTAGTTGGCTTAAGGCACAGACATCGCCTGTTGGCGTATTGTCGCAGAACAGTGTGACCGCGCGTTATCTCGCGCAGATCTGTGGCGAGATGGGATTGAAGGTGCCCGATGACGTCGGGATCGTCGTGCAGTTGGGCGACCAGGTTTTAACGCTCGCGGCGTCCCCGACGCTGACGGTAATCGACTCGGATTACTTTGGGCTTGGCCTTGAATCCGCAAAGTACTTGGATCAATTGATGTCCGGCCAAGCCCCCGATGCTCAGCCTCGGCGGGTTATTCCGACGGGTCTGGTCGTACGCGAGTCATCAGATTTCTATCTGTCCTCGGACCCGCTTGTGACCGAGGCGATGCGCTATATCGCGGACCACTGCCGACAGACGTTGCGTGTCGAGGACTTGGCAGATGCGCTCAATACATCTCGCCGAACACTAGAACGGCGATTCGAAGAGATCGTTGGCCGATCGGTATACAGCGAGATCGCCCGCCTCCGTGCCGAGTACGTGAAACGCCAACTCGTCGAAACAAAACGCCCGCTAGCCAAGATCGCCCAGGACTGCGGCTTCTCCAGCGCCAGCCACTTCACGCGCTTCTTCAGCAACGTGGTCGGAATGACCCCCAGCGCATACCGCAAGGCACAGCTCTCTGGCCGAGGACGGCTCGTCGCGGGCTGATAATTGATCGGAGCGATCGCTTCTTATGTGCCACTGACAGGGCGGCGCGAGGCCTAGTCAGTGAGAACGAGCAGCCACGCATCAATCACTGACAAGCTCCATAGGCTCCGTTTGTCAACGGCGCAACGCGATTGTAGTTGCAATATATTATGGATCATTTCGCTTGTTTGGGAAAACGAGTTGCCTATAATCGACTTTTGAAGCTATTTCTGCTTACGCCATTCGCGCTTTTTTAGAGAGTAACACCATGTTTTTCAAAGGTATATCCCGCCAAGGGTTCACCTTAATCGAGCTGTTGGTCGTGATTTCGATCATCGCTCTGCTGATCGCGATTTTATTACCCGCGTTGGGCGCGGCGCGTGAATCGGCTCGGCTTAGCCTCTGTCTGGCGAATCAAAAGCACATGGCAAACTCGAGCGTCGCTTTCGCGACTGATGATTCGCAAGGTCGACTGATCCCCGCTCGGCGTGATACCGGAGGCAGTCCCAACGGTAATCCCCCCGTTTATTCTCACACGCAACACGCCATCAACATTGGACAAAATAGTATTGCGGGTCAGTTCACCCCGGGCGGTCGTGAGTTCGCTGATTACGGATATCCTTTTGAGGTCTGGGGTGATCCCGGGCGAGACGACTTCAAGCCCTTCGCCGATTTTACGAGATCTGGCCAGTACTTCGATGGTTTGCCCCCTGAGAGCGAACTGACGAATCAGAGCCACTTAGTGCATGGCTACCAATATTTCGGCGGCATTACCCACTGGCTCGCAGTCTCTGGCAACCCCGGCTCCTTCAAAGGGCTAAGTCCGGTGACGCTCGACGATATGACTTCGGAGAAAACGCTCGTCGCAGACGTTGCGTACAAAAGAAACGGCTTGGATTGGGGAACGCTAGATCCGACCAGGGACGAGCCCGCATTCTTGGGTAGCCCGGCGCACGGCCTAGCGGGTCAGGTCCCCAAAGGTGGCAACCACGTCTATGCAGACGGTTCTGGCGAGTGGGTCGATTTTTCCCTCATGCGGAATCTCCATTCATGGAGTGGTGCACGCCCGTTCTGGTATTTTCAAAAGGATTTGGGTGACCTGATCGTCCCCTAAAGCGACCTTTTCGATTCGGGCAAGAGTTTGGCTGCTCTTCAACGACATGACCAAGAGCAGTTTGCTGCAAAACTTCTTTGTGAGGGGCAGCCTACAGATGAAATTGCCTATTCGATAAAATTCGCTACTCACCAATGAGCCTCGCCCCTCCAAATGCTTATAAAGACGAACTGGGAATAGGGATACATATCAGCCTGCTAGCATAAACGTATTGACTCCTCGATTTCGCCGATGAATGAAAGGTAGCTGCGCTGGTCTATTAAAGATCAGGTGCCTTTATCGAGCGGGAGGTCATGACATGTGCGGAATTATCGGTATCACCTCGACAGACAAGGTCGCCCCCAAGCTCGCCCAAGGTGTGCGTCGGCTTGAATACCGTGGCTATGACTCTGTCGGCGTGGCAACGCTCGACAGCGGAACCATCGAATTACGTAAAGGCGTCGGCAAGGTCGATCAGGTCGATAGCGAGCTGGACTTTGATACCGCGCCAGGCAACCTCGGCATCGCGCACTGCCGATGGGGCACCCATGGCGGGATCACCAAAGCCAATGCACACCCGCACCTTGGCCCCTCCGGCAAGGTCGCGATCGTGCACAACGGCATCATCGAAAACTACCTCGACCTGAAGCAGCAGCTTCTAGCCGACGGCTGCACATTTGTCTCCGAAACTGATACTGAAGTTGTCGCACACCTTATCGACCGAGCGCTACCGATCACCGACACGCTTGAAGAAGCGGTCCGTGTCGCGACGGCGCAGTTGGTAGGAAGCTACGCGCTGGGCGTGGTCTGTGTGGATGAGCCCGGCAAACTCGTTGCAACGCGTAACGAGAGCCCGCTCGTTATTGGCTTTGGAAAAGACGAACACCTCATCGCGTCGGATGTCGCGGCGCTGCTCGAACACACGAAGACCGTCGTGTACTTAGATAATCGTGAGATCGCGGTGCTGACGCCCGGTAGTTGCGTGATCTCCGATCCGCACGGCGAGCCGATCGATAAGCCCAAGCATGAAATCGAATGGGATGTAGAAGCGGCAGAGAAGTCAGGCTACGAGCACTACATGCTCAAGGAAATTTTCGAACAGCCCGCGAAGATCACCGACACGATCTCGCCGAGGCTACGCGATCACGAAGTGGTTTTTGAGTCGGACACCGGGCTCACGCCTGAGATCATGCGCGGCATCGATCGCGTGGTATTCCTAGCTTGCGGCACGAGCTGGCACGCAGCGATGGTCGGCGAGTTCCTTTTTGAAGAGCTCACTAAGATCCCCGCAGAGGTCGAGTACGCCAGCGAGTTCCGCTACCGAAACACGCCGATCCCGCCCGGCACGCTGGTCGTTGCGATCAGCCAATCCGGCG
>JBGCDC010000262.1:0-2958 GCA_045105055.1 Phycisphaeraceae bacterium
CACCGTCATGTCAGGCCTAGGCAAAGGCATCTTCTCGTCCTCGCTCGCCAAGCTCCTCAAAGACAAGGGCCTACGCGTCGCGCCGATCAAGATGGAGGGGTACCTCAACATCGACTCGGGCACGCTCAACCCCTACCGCCACGGCGAGGTCTACGTCCTCGACGACGGCCTCGAAACCGACATGGATCTGGGCACCTACGAGCGCATCCTCGACCAGGACCTGACCCGCGACAACTACATCACCTCCGGCCAGATCTACCGCACCGTCCTCGACAAGGAACGCTCCGGCGGATACCTCGGCCGAGATGTACAGATGATCCCCCACGTCACCGGCGAGGTGAAATACAAACTCCGTGAACTGGCGGTCAAGCAGAAAGCAGACGTCGTCTTTGTCGAAGTCGGCGGAACCGTCGGCGACCACGAAAACGCGTTCTACATCGAAGCACTCCGCCAACTCGCCTTCGAGGAAGGCCCGGGCAGTGTCTGCTACGTCGCGCTGACGTACATCATCGAACCCCCCGCGCTAGGCGAACAAAAATCCAAAGCCGCGCAGCTCGGACTCAACAAGCTCATGGAAGCGGGCATCCAGCCGCACATGATCGCGTGCCGATGCCAGAACCCGGTCGAGCAAGGCGCGAAAGAAAAAGTCGCGATGTTTAGTAACGTCCCGGTCGAGCGGGTGTTCTCGATGCACGATCGGCCGTCGATCTACATGATCCCGACGGAGATGCGTGACGCAGGCGTCGATCGCCACATCCTGACGATGCTGAATCTTCACGAACGCGTTAACGTGCAGAACGAAGACCGCGCCCGCGAGAAGTGGCTGACCTTCGTCAACAAAGTCACCGCACCACGCAAACACAAAGCCCGCATCGGCGTGACCGGTAAGTACGCTTCGCTGCGTGATGCCTACGCCTCGATTGATAAGGCCATCGAGCACTGCGCCGCGATGATGAACGCCGAGATCGAGTTGGTCTGGATCGACATCACCAAAGAGAACGGCCCACCGATCGAGCAACAACTCGCCGAGGTCGACGGAGTCATCGTGCCCGGCGGGTTCGGCCACCGCGGCACCGAAGCGAAGGTCGAATGTGTTCGGCATTGCCGAGTCAACAAGCTGCCTTACCTGGGCATCTGCCTGGGCTTCCAGATGGCGGTCGTTGAATTCGCTCGTAACGTCTGTGGCTTGGATGATGCGATGTCCAGCGAGTTCTCGCCCGAGAGTGCGAACCGCGTGATCGACATCCTGCCCGAACAGAAGAAGATCGAAGGCTTAGGCGGGAACATGCGTCTGGGTGGTAAGGACGTGCTGATCAAGCCGACCACGCTCGCCGCGAACCTGTACTACAACACCCGCGCGGGCAAGCACAATCGCCACGAGCCTTTCACCATCCGCGAGCGATTCCGTCACCGCTTCGAGGTCGACCCAAAGTACATCGAAGCCCTAGAATCGCACGGCCTAATTTTCTCCGGCCGACACCCCGAGCAGCCTATTATGCAGGTGCTCGAACTGCCTCAGCCCGGCTCGGTCAACGCCGAGTCCAACGCCTACTTCAAAGAGCACGGCGGACACCCCTACTTCATCGGCGCCCAGTTCCACCCCGAGTTGCTGAGCCGACCGGTCGATCCTTCACCGATGTTCATGGGTCTAGTCGCAGCAGCGGTGCACCACGCCAATCCGAATCTCGATCCCAAAGCCATCGCCTCGCGTTGGTTGCCAGACCCGGAAAAAGACAAGCCGGTCACGGTTTGAGTCGCTTACCAAGCTGATGGATTAACTTCCTCCACAACCCATCGCAAAGGGCCGGGATTCATCCGAATCGGCAGTGGACGCCTAGTTACCTAGCTCATTACACCCTATTTCCACGTCCGCACAAAGTTATCTGCTGCGCGGCGTTATACCATGTAATTCAAGCGTAAAACGGCGCACGTGAAAACAATTACGCGGGCCTGTTCGACTGAGCAAAGCAACCGCCGTGTTCCGCCGATAGATGTAACAGGAGATAGCCCGTTCAACGTCGTGTGTGGAAGAGAAGTGAGGCTTGCTATGTTGACCTTCCGGAAAAACAAACTGACCCAAGCTGCGTGCGTCCTCGCGCTGGCAGGGGTCGCGCACCAAGTCGATGCCGACGATGTCGAGCTGATCAATGGCGATGTCCTGACCGGCACCGTGGTCCAGTCCGATGAGCGAGGCATCATCCTCAAGCACCCGGTGCTCGGCACGATCCCCCTCCAAGCCGACCGCATCGCAATGGTCACGCTTACTAAAGACCAGCAACCCAAAGCAGACAAACCAAAGCCCAAAAAGCCCGCCGCTAAGACCAGCAAAGGGTCCAGCGCCAAAACGCAAAACGCAAAAGCAGCCAAGACCGACACACTTAAGAAAGAAGCGCTCAAGGCCGCGGCCGAAAACCGCTCGCTCTGGCAACACTTCCGCGAGGACTGGACCAGCCGACTCACCCTGGGGATCAACGGGTCCAACGGCCCGACCCAGCAGCAAGACTACCGCATCAAATTCAAAACAGGCTTCGAGGACAAAGCCGACCGCTATCGCTTCGACACGAGCTGGTTCTATGCCACCGCCAACGGCGATAAAACTCAGAACCAATTCCAAGCCAACTTCACCCGCGACTGGCTCCAAGAAGACAAGCCCTGGTTCTTCTTCATCAAAGGCCAGTACCGCTTCGACGACAACCGCAGCTGGGAAAACCGCACCAGCGCCTTCGGCGGCGGCGGCTACACCCTCAAGAAAACTGAAGACGTCGAAGTCAACACCCGGCTCGGCTTCGGCGGGACCTACGAGTACGGCAGCGTCAATGAGTTCACGCCAGAAGCCCTCTTCGGCGGCTCCGTCGTCAAGTGGCACATCAGCGACCGCGCCGCGATCTCCGGCGAAACCATCTACTACCCGTCACTTGTCGATACCGCACAGTTCCGCGTCGAGTCCAGCCTCGAATG
>JBGCDC010000263.1:0-21099 GCA_045105055.1 Phycisphaeraceae bacterium
CGTCCAACTGCTCCAAGACATCGAGCACCAGCGCGGCCAAATCGCGTTGGCTGGCTGCCAAGAAAACGTCGCATTCCTATTCAAGGTCACGCGATTAGATTCGGTCTTCCCGATGTACGACGAAGTCGAAGAAGCCGCGGACTCGTTTTGATTTATCTGTGATTTGTTTCAAGGCAACGCTTCGCTTCACCGCAGAGGCGCAGAGAACACGGAGTAAGGCATCATTCTTCAGATGGCGTGCTGAGTCTTCGCTTTTCACAAGCCGTGAAGTTGAGTGTTTCCATGTCGTACCAACGATTGACGATACCGAATAGTTTCCAGAACTGATCATTCGTTAAATCACTCAACTGAATATCTAAGCCCTGAACGGCTCCTTCAGTCAAATAATTGATGAAGCGTGTTTCAGAATGCAAGGCGGCATCTGGAATGCCGATTGCTTCAAGTTCCTTGCGGAATCGATCTGGTGCCCCAGGCCAAGTTGGTTTGGATTGCCGGAACGCCATTACAGTTTGCCTTGCTCTGCATTCTCTGCGCTCTCCGCGCTCTCTGCGGTGAAGCGAAGTGTTGCCTAAGAAATCAACGCCCTTCAAGCAATCGCTGACCCAAGAAGTCGCTGAGATCTTCGATTTCTTTGACCTTTTCAACCACGGCTTGGATGTCGTATTCCAATCGCACGAACTCAATTTTCTCATCGTCCATCAGCGCGTAAGAAGCGCGCGGGTCGCGGTCGCGGGGTTGGCCGACGCTGCCGGGGTTGACGATGACTTTTTCATCGCTGCCCCATTTGTAGGACTCTCCTAGGTCGGCTGGCGGATAGAAGTCTGGCTCGCTCGTGAAGATTCCGGTGACGTGGGTGTGGCCGACGAAGCAGCGTTCTTCGATGCGATCAAAGATCGAGTTCATCTTATTCGGCGCACTGATGACATCGTCGGGGAAGATATATTCGTTGATCGGTCGGCGAGGCGAGGCGTGGACGTAAAGACTGCCCTCTTCCCACTTGCGCACGAGCAGATTGCCGAGGTACTCGTAGCGCGTCTTGCGTAGCTCGGGGTTTTCTTCTTGCTCAAACTTCTTACGGGTCCAAAACGCGGCCTGTTCCGCGGTCGTGTTAAAGCTCGTCGGCTCGTAAAGCACCGCGAAATCGTGGTTACCCATCATGGCGAATTCGCACTTCTCCATGACGAGGTCGAGGCACTCGAGCGGGTTCGGGCCGTAGCCGATGATGTCGCCTAAGCAGACGATGCGGTCGGCTTCACGTGCTTCGATGTCGGCGAGGACAACGCTCAGTGCATCGAGGTTGCCGTGGATGTCGGAGATGATGGCGGTGCGCATAAGAGGTCTTTGCAGGCGGCGGATTCAACTCAACATGGTAACAAATCGCGTTTGGCGTATGATTGCGAGCCAGTCAGTACGCACGCATCTGGACCCGCCACCCCTGTCAAGGACCCGCTATGACCGATCAGCCCAACCGATACTCCGTACAAGATTTCGTCGCCGCCACCAGCGAACGCGACCGCTCGCAAGGCCTATTTGAGCTGGAAACCGAGCGTCTATTAGAAGTTAATCTCCAAGGCGACATGTGGACCAAGATGGGCTCAATGGTCGCGTATACCGGCAGCATGAAGTTCACACGCGAGGGTATCCTCGAGCAGGGCCTAGGCACACTGCTGAAGAAAGCCGTGTCCGGCGAAGGCGCAAGCCTCACCAAAGCACAAGGCCAAGGCAAGCTCTACCTCGCCGACGCGGGAAAGAAAATCTCGATCCTCAATCTCGATAACGAAGAGGTCGTGGTCAACGGCAGTGACCTGCTCGCCTTCGAAACGAAGCTCGATTACAAGATCAAGATGGTCAAGTCGATCGCCGCGTTCGCCGCAGGCGGACTCTTCAACGTGAAACTCAAGGGCTCGGGAATGCTCGCGGTGACATCGCACTTCGAGCCGATGACCCTCGCCGTCCTGCCCGGCGAGCCGATCTTCACCGACCCGCAAGCCACCGTCATGTGGTCAGGCAACCTCGAACCAAAATTTAAGAAGGATGTGTCGCTCCGCACGTTCATCGGCCGAACCAGCGGCGAGTCCTACCAGATGCAATTCGAGGGTACCGGCTGGGTCACGATCCAACCGTACGAAGAAGGCTTCGCCGCCGCGAGCAGCTAATCACGTTGTGAATACAAGAGTGATACGACATGAACGACTCACTAGATATTTTAGACCTCCGCACCCCGCCGACACATCCACTACTTGCGGCATCGATCTTGTCCGCTGACTTCGGCGACATGGCTGCTGACTGTCAGCGCATACTCGACCTCGGCGCAGATCTGCTGCACATCGACGTGATGGACGGCCACTTCGCGCCCAACCTCACCATGGGTGTGGACATGATCAAGGGCGTCCGTAAGCACCTGCCCAACGTCAACCTCGACGTACACCTCATGGTGCAAGACCCCGGGCACTACGTCGAGGCATACGCCAAGGCAGGGGCGAGTAACTTCGCGTTTCATGTCGAGGTTTGCGACACGATGCGCGAGGGCGGCATCGACGGGCATGCACTAATCGAGAAGATTCATGCGCTGGGCATGACCGCGGGGATCGTGGTCAATCCGCCCACGGATGTCGAGACGCTTGAGCCTTACTTGGCCGCGGTGGACCTCGTGCTCGTGATGTCGGTGAACCCGGGGTTCTCGGGCCAGTCGTTCATGCCCGAAGTTTTGGACAAAGCCCGTTGGATCAAAGCACGCGTCGATACCAACACGCGCATCGAGATGGACGGCGGCCTGAACCCCGAGACCGCGCCGCTGGCCGTCGCAGCGGGCGTCGACACGCTCGTCACCGCCTCGGCATTGTTCGGTGCTGACGACCCCAAGGCTGTGATCGACGCGTTCCATGCGTGTCCGTTACCGGTCTAAAATTCTAAGCAAACCTCAAGAATCTCCACGCCGTGCGTCGATGATTGACCCTCGCAAACCGCCGATCTAGCATGATTGATCGCCAGTGGCCCATGGTGTAATTGGTAGCACAGCAGATTCTGATTCTGTCAGTCGGGGTTCAAGTCCCTGTGGGCCAACTTTGAAAATCAACCCGCTCCCGCGAGTGGGTTTTTTCGTATAAATGCTGTCATGAAGAACTACGCCTACCTAACGCTCTGTCTTGTTTCGCTGCTTTTGATCGGCTGCCACAGCGACCAAACACAACAAGTCGCCGTCTCGCCAGTTGAGCCAACGAGCTGCGGCAACATCAAGAACATGCACCAAGTCGGCGATCTCTACGTCGCCGGCGGCGTAACGCCAAGCGACTACCCACTGCTAAAAGACCTAGGCATCAAGTCGATTTTGAATATCCGTTACGCGGATGAGACGCCGGGCGTTGACTCCGCGAAGCTCGCTGAGGCCCAGGGCATTTCGCATGTCAATTTGTCATGGAAAGGGCCTGACGAGTTGACTGCCGACAAGCTTGACGCAATGCGAAAGGTTTTGCGCGACGCGGATCGGCCGATGCTGTTTCACTGCGGCTCGGCAAACCGTGTCGGTGCGGGCTGGCTGGCGTACCGCGTGCTGGATGAAGGTGTCGAGCTAGAGGCCGCGATCGCCGAGGCGAAGACGTTCGGCTTGAAGACACCGGCCTACGAAACGATCGTCCGCGACTACATCGCCAAGCAACAGCAGTAAAAGTTTCAACGTGCCGATTCGCGCCGAAGCTTTGCCTGCACACGGTATCGGTGGATGAGCCCAGTCGTTGCGCGGAGCGGATTGCGTCGGCGCTGTACTCGGCGGTTGAGCAGGTGCTTGCCGCTATCGCCACGATCGCCTTTATCCAATTGCTCGATCAACTTTGACAGCACCGCGAACATATTCTGCTCCTCTAGCGTTTGCCGCCTCGCCTCCATGATCGCGGGCAAGCGTTTTTCATATTCGTTGTCCGCAATCGCTTGTCGCACCTGATCGATCGCCTCCGCGGTATTGCGGATATCGATCGGGATAAAGCTTTCTGCAGGGAAATAGTCGCTCGCGTTGGGCGCGCCAAAATAGAACGGGAGCGCCCCAGCGAGATACGTGTCCGTCAGCTTCTCGGTGATATGGTGCGGTGCAAGGTGGTTCTCGATCGCCAAGTGATACTTGTAATGGTCCAGCGCCTCGGCCTTATCCTTAATCTCACGCACACCTCGCCCGAACACATCCAGCTCGGGCATCACCGCATCGATCGCCTGCACAAAGTCGTACCGCAGCTTGTGCAGCGTATGCCCCATCGCCTTGTTCGAGCAGACCGTCGAGATCGTTTTATCCTTGATAGGCAAGGGATTATTCGCGATTTGGTCGTAGTGCCGAAGCGGCGCCTGATCGTCGCCAAGAGGCAAGCCGAAGTACCACACCAACGCGCACTGGCTGCGGATGACGCCCGGGTGATTGACCGCGAAGGGCTCCTGGCTGGTGAGCACATGCGCGAACTGGCCGAGGTACGCGGTCGGATAAACCTTGATCGTCGCGGGTTCGGTCGTGATCAACAGCGTGTTCTGAGCGGGGCAGCGCAGCCGTTCACCGGCCGGGGGCAGCTCGTCGTAAACCACCAACCAGTCGTAGTCTTTTTCGTCGTGATCAAATGCAAATTTGCACCGACCCCAGACCGGATCATCATTGGGAAATTGTCGGCGGAGGATCATGTCCGACACGCGTTGTCGGCCCAACAGCTTGACACGGATCGGCGGGTTCACATCATCCATGCCACACTCACCCCGCGCTGCTTCGACCGTCGGCCGGATGCACGAACAACAGGTTGTCGTAGCCGTACTCATCGATCGGCGTGTGCGGTTTGATCTCGCCGTCGATACATTCAAACACGTCGTAGCCGCGCTCGAGCAAAAAGTCGACGCCCTCTCGGCTCGGCGGGTTGCCCGTCTGCTGCGTGATGTAGTCGCCAACCTCCAGCGTGATCCGAGGCTTGCCCGTTTCAAGCAAGCCCGTCATCCCCTGTAGAATCGCAAACTCCGCGCCCTCGGCATCGACCTTGATCAAATCCGGCGGGCGATTGTCCTTCACAAAATCATCCATCGATACCGCTGGCACACGGATCTCATCAGAATGCTCATCTGATGGCCCACCCGCACGGACGTGATTAAGCGAGCTGTCGCGCGAGCCCATCTCACAGAACACCAGCTCCATCGTCTCGCTGTACACCGCGAGATTCACGGGCGTCGCGTGATCGATCGTGGCGAGGTTCTTGGTGAGTCTTGCAAATGTTTCTGGTGTCGGCTCGAAGCTATAGACATGGCCCTCGCTGCCGGTGATCGTCGCGGCCAGCAAGCTGAAGTAGCCGTAGTGCGCACCGATGTCGTAGAAGACCTCGCCGGGCTTGAGACGTTCGATGAGGATCCGGGTGAGGCCTTGCTCAAAGTAGCCGCGCTTGGCGATCTTGCCCGAGACGTGCTCGGGGTGCAGGATCGTCATGGGCTGGCCCCAGAACAGGCGAACCTCGCGTTCGACTTTTCGGCCAAACCATTTCGCGTGTTTACGATCGATCCGCCAACGGACCCAGCGCGGGATACGCTCAGCGTTTAACGGTCGGCGGGAGGCCTGCCAGCGATCGAGCAACTCTTGCTTCGTCATGGCGTTATCTTACCTAATCAAACGATGCCCCATGCTACCGCCTCGATCATCGCACACATCCACGGCGGGCTGGGCAACCAGCTCTTCTGCTACGCCGCTGCGCGCAACCTTGCGCTGCGTGCTGAGCTGCCGCTCAAGCTCAACACGACCACCGGCTACCGCAAGGAAAAGTACCAACGGCAGTGCCTACTTGAGCAGTTCAATATCCGCGCGAATGAGGCCGGGGCGTGGGAAGCGTACCGCGGCCCACTAGGGCGGACACGCCGATCGATGCAGATCAAACGCGATGCAAAGCAGCCGATCGACATGCGCCTGATTATCAAGGAACCAAGCAATCAAGCTTTTATTTCAGAGCTACTTGAGCTGAAACCGCGACAAAGCGTGTACCTCCTCGGGCACTGGCAGGACGAGCGGTACTTTGTCGAGGCGCGGCAGACGCTACGAACAGAATTGATGCTGCCCGCGGATGCGCCGTTTGATGCGGACCCGCAGCTCGATGCGTTGACCCAGCAGCCCCATGCGGTGAGTGTTCATCTGCGCAGCTATGCCGAGGTTAAGGACCCACCAGCAGGATTGGTGCTCGACGCGTCGTACTACAGCGCGGCCCTAGACGCGATCAAACAGCAGCAGCCCGACGCGCACTTCATCGCCTTTAGTGATAACCGCGACTGGGCCCAGCAGATCATCGAGCAAAGCAATCACCTCGAACACACCACGTTCGCTGAGCCCGCATCGGCCGATCCAACTACAGCAACGCTTACCGACTTTCAGTTGATGACGCGATGCCAACACCATGTCGTGGGCAACAGTTCGTTTAGCTGGTGGACCGCCTGGCTGGGCGAACGCGACGACTCACACATCATCGCCCCACCAACCGGCCTACCCGGACACGGCAGAGGGTTCCCGCCGCGTTGGCTCGGTGGTTAAAGCTATTCACCCGACGCCATAAGACATCAGCGCCGCTTGATCGAGTTCGCGTTTGAACAAAATGCCTTGGCGGATGATGTCTTGAGGCTTCAGTTTCATCGCGGTATCGGGGCGGCGTTTGGGGACGTTTTGATTCTTGGCCCAGCCGATGAGACGGTTGCTGTCTTCGCCTTCAATAAGGATGACCTCTTCGCGCTCGTAGTGTTTTCGTACGAGAGGCAAGAGGTCGTGACATCGCGTGACCGAGCCAAAGACAACCGCGTCGAATTCATGCTTGGCGATGCGCTGTTTGATGTTGGTTCGATCGATGTCGATCTCGGGCAGGTGTCGGGTGTACGTAAACCCGTTGCCATAGAGTTGGCCGACGCGTTGCGCATCGGCGGTGTCGTAGGTCCACCACACTTTTTTGACATCCATACAGCCCGCGCCAAGGCGTTGACGCAGGCCGATGAACAACAGATCGGACAGGTAGTCAGGCTTCTGGCCGTTGGAGATAAACAGGACCGACTTCGCCTGAGCGTGGCCCGATTTGTCGAGGACATAATCCGCCATCACGCGGGTCGTCAGGTGCTGCTTTGTATGGTCAATCGCTTCGCGGACATATGCGTCGTAGTCGTCTTGCCAGTCTTGAAGTGCTTCGGTATCAAAGCTCAGCTCGAAGCCTTTGATACTGATGGCCGAGGCGTAGTGTCGATAGATTTTTTCGATCAGTACCTTGGGATAGTGAGCCATCGTGAATCGCGGGCACTCGTCGATGCCGGGGAAAAACGGCAGGCAGCCGTTGGCCATGATCTCGAGGTGGCGCATGCAGTCCCAGCCGCCCTTGCGGTAGGTCAGGCCGAAGTACGACTGCTGGTAGTCGGCGTAGTAAGCCTGCTGATCGCCCGGGCCGAACTTGTATTTGCGTCGGCCTCGGCTGATGCCTTGCCCTGTCGCTTGCTCTTTCTTTGGCACCGCATCAACGATCAGCGACTCAGGAATGCAGAAGCTGATCGGATACACACGGCGAGGGCCGGCCCACGCTTCGATCTCATCGCAGATTGCATCGCTAGATAGGTTGTCATTGGTGGGAACCGGCATCAGTGAGTACCCCCGAGAGTAAGCACGCGGTCGAGCACATCGCTTACGACTTGGGTGACATGCGTGACCGATCCATGCTGTTCATAGGTGGCTCGGGCAGCTTGGCCCGCTTGTTGTCGTCGCGCCGGATCGCTAGCGAGTGAACGCACTGCATCCGCGAGCGCGGCGGGATCATTCGCGGGGACGGTCATGACGCCGGACTGTTCGAAGGGGGTTTGCTCGCTCCAAGGGAACGTGCCGGGTAAGGGTGCTCGCGAGATCACCGGCCGACCACTGGCCATCGCTTGATAAACCTTGTTCGGCACGACGCGGCCCGCTTTGTCAGAATCCGAAAACACACCAAGCAGTATATCCGCCTGAATAATGCGCTCAGGCAACTCACTAAACGGACGCCAAGGCTCAAAGCGTACATGCTCAAGCCCTCTGACAATCGCCTCGCATGCCGGACGCAGCGGGCCTTCGCCGAGCATGCACCAATCGACTGCGTCACAATGCGCCGCGGCTTTCGCGATGGTCTCGGGGCCTTGCAAGGCGATGAAGCTGCCGTAGAACAGCACTTGCACACGACCATTTGTTGAAGCCGTTTTTTCTTGTGGGTGAAACATCGCTTCATCCGCGCCGACCGGGATGACCACGGTGCGATCTTTGGCGAGACCAAACGCCTCTTGGAAATACGCCGCGTGCGCTGCGGTGTCCGCGACGACGAGATCCGCCAATTGAAACAGTGACCGCTCACGGGTGAACAATCGCTTGGCCTGCGGCGAGTCCTTGGCAAACTTACCGCGCTCAAAGACCTGCTTATCAAACGCGCTGATCAACGGGTCGAAGACCAACGGCAAGCCATGTCGCTTCGCAAAACGCGCAGCCGTGGCCACATCACGCTGACGAAAGCAAGGTACCCAAACCAACCGCGCCGACGTAGGCAACGTCGGCGACTTCATATGCAGCGTATCGAGCAGACCCGAGCGGTAGTCATAAATCGCCCACCCCAAACGCCGCATCGCAGCACGAATCACCGCGTTACGGTTGTAGGCCAGATCAGACCGACCCCACCAGATCAGGGCCGGATTATTGGGGTCCGTGGTGGTCATCGTGATGCAGTTGGTTGGCGGTTCAGCGCGACAGCGTCCTGATACATCGCAATCGTGCGTTTGAGCATGTCGCCCAATAAGAACTTGCCATCGATCGGTTGTGGCGGCGGTATTTGTCCACTGGCAATCGCAGCGAGGCGCTGCGCTAATGCTTGGCCGTCGCTTAGGGGCGTGAGCCCATGGGGGTAGATTTCGGATAGGACTTCGCCGACGCCGCCATGGTCGTAGCCGACGACTGGCCGGCCTAAGCGAACCGCTTCGAGTACGGATCGGCCGAACGACTCGGGCTTGGTTGATAGCGACACCACCGCGTCCGAAACCGCGAGCACTTCTTTGATATCGCTGCGGTGGCCGGTGAACGTGACGTGATCGGCTAGGCCTTTTTCAGCCACTGCATCACGTAATTCTTTTGCGTAAGCCAAGCGGCGCGGATCTTCGTCGCCGACGATGAGTGCGTGTGCGTTGACGCCTTGCTGTTGAAGTTGTTCGATCGCATCAATCAAGTCGTGATGCCCTTTAAGCCTCGTGATGCGGCCGGCCAGGCTGATGACGAACTTGCCTGCGAGCTCAGGATATTCCTCAAGCCACTTTGCGAGCCAGTCGTCGCTTGGTTGGTAGCCAAAGATAAAGTCGGCGGGGTCGACGCCGCGGTGGTTGAGTACGAGTTTGTCGGCGTCAGTGCCGGGGTAGTTACTGAGGACGTACTTACGGATGGTGTTGGAGACGACCTCGACGCGTTGGCCTGTAGTCATGATTTTGCTATAGCGGTTGACGGAGTACATGCCGTGGACCGTGGTGACCCATGCGGGGCGATTACTCGCGGGCATACCAAGCCAAGCGCGGTAACCGACCCATGCGGGGACGCGCGACCGGGCGTGCAGCACATCCGCACGAGTATCTCGGATCAGCTTGCGCAACGGCCGAATACATCGCAGCGTCATCAATGATTTTTTGTAGATCGGCATCGCTACGTGCTCGCCACCAAGCGATTCGATGCGCTTGACGAGTCGGCCGCCGTTGGACACGACGATGGCTCGATGGCCGCCTTCAACCAACGCGCCGACAACTTCCACGACACCGCGCTCCACGCCCCCGGCCTCGAGGCCGGGAAGCAGTTGGATTACAGTCATGCGGGCGTCGTCGACTTCAAACATCGCTCAATGATAAGCGATGCCACACGGTCCGCTTCCGCAAGTGTCGGGCGATCCGTCGGCAACGCCTGACCCTGATCCCAAGTATCAAACGGCAGCACCCAACCGCGCTCGATCAACGAGTCGACCCCGCGCACCACACGCCCCAGCGAACCCTTGCGCGGCGCATCGATGAGCCCCACCTGGGCCCCAGCCGTCAAGGACTCGTACACCATCGACACACTGTCTTCGCTCACCCAACACACGCCGCAGCGATCGAGCTGCTCCGCGACCCAGCCGTCGGGCGTCTGATCGGCAGGCGTGTACTCAAAGCGATCGCCATGACTCTTCGCGAGCGACTTTAGCAGCGTGTCCGTCGAGTCAGGCGTGCGACGCGAACTGGTCACTGTCCATGTCACGTCATCCTGTTTTTCGATGAGTGCGTTGAGCTGTTGTTCGAGTTTGTCGTTGTCCCAGCCATGGTGCTTGGAGGGCCCGCCGACCATGATGAGTCCGTGATCGGGCGAGGCATTTTGCGCGGCTGTCATCCGATTGAGAGCGCCTTCAGTGACGATCACATTAGGCGACGGCCGAACCATGTCGTGCTTCGGGATGATGGATAGGTCGAAGCGCTGGCGACCTATCCAGCCCGGATTCATCAGCACGATCGCGGGTAACCCGAGGTACCGCCGCAGCGCATACGCCATCGCGTGGGTCGTGTGGCCCGCAGCGATGATCAGCCCGGCCTCCTTCTCCGGCTGCGGCGCTTCGCGCTTACCCTCTGCGTTGATCACTATCACACGCGCTCGGATCGCGCGTTGAATCGCTTCGGCCAAGCCTTGCGACTGCGCGAGGTGGCCCGGCTTGCCATCACTGACGATGTAGAGCGTGGGAGTAGCCATATGAATCTCGTATCGCACCCAGCGATACCTCACCGCCTCGAATGTGCGGCAATGAAGTAGAATACCACATTAGAGTTCGAGACCCGCTTTATGTACCGATCACTGCTCCAAACCGCCAAGCCGCTGCTCAAGCACATCCGCACGCTCGGCGTCGCGACGATCGGGCTCGTGGTGATGACGCTCACCTTCGGTGCGGGCCTTGGTCTCATGCTGCCGATCTTCAACTTCCTTCTCAACGAACAGAAAACCCTTGGCGAACTAGCCCGAGAAGTATTCACCGGCCCGCTCGAAGGTGTTGGCGACTGGCTCTATCAAACGTTGCCTACCGATCAATTCTGGGGCTTCATGCTCGTCATGGGACTCATGTTCGTACTCTCGATCATCGGTGGCCTAGGCCGATTCCTGCACACCTATCTCGTCATGCGAACCATCTCGCGCGTCATCCAACAGTGGCGCATCGAGCTCTACCGCAAGATGATCCGCATGGAGATGTCCCTTTATTGGACGCACGGGATGACCGACGGCACAAGCCGAATCATCAACGACGTCGAATACCTACGCAATGGGTTTCAAGGCATCCTCGTGCGATCGTCACAAGCCAGCCTTAAAGTCCTCACGGCACTGACCGTCGCGATGATCGTCAACTGGAAACTGACACTCATCGCACTCACCATGGGCCCGGTTATCGCGGTCATCGTCCGAAAGTTCGGCAAGTCCGTCCGCAAAGCATCGAAGCAGAACCTGATCGCGACGGCTGAGATGTACGATCGTCTCAATGAATCGATGAGCGACCTGCGTGTGATCAAGATGCACCAGGCCGAGGGCGTCGAGTCCCGCCGATTCATCAAGGCGAGCCAGCAGGCCTTCCACGAACAAGTCCGCCAGCACCGAGTGCGCGCGACTTCGTCGCTCGTTGTTGAGACTGTCGCACTCGTCGGCATCATCGCGGTCGCGGGGATCTCCGCTTGGAATATTTTCCATCGTGGCGTGCCGGGCAGCGAGTTCATGACCGTACTTGGCGCGCTCCTCATGGCCGGGGCAAGCTTCAAGCCGCTATCGAACCTGCACCACGATCTGACGTCCGCCGACGCAGCGTCCGAACGCATCATCGAGCTCGAAACACAGCTCGGGGACACGCAGATCCGCAACCGATCCAACAAACCCAAGCTGCCCCGCCACCACCAATCAATCAAGTTTGAGAACCTGCACTACGCCTACCCCAACGCGCAAAGCGAAGCGCTGGCTGGCGTTGATCTCGAAATCAACTTCGGCGAGATGGTCGCGATTGTCGGCGGCAACGGCTCGGGCAAATCCACCCTCGTCGCAGCGCTCACCCGACTCATCACACCCGCCAGTGGCAGCGTCTATGTCGACGGCAAGGATGTCAGCGCGCATGACCTCCGCTCCGTCCGTGAACAGATGGCCATGGTCACGCAGAAGACACGCCTGTTCAAAGGCACGATCGCCGACAACATCGCCTACGGCCAGGCATGGATCACGCGCGACAAAATCGCTGCCGCCGCCAAAGCCGCGACCGCTGACCTGTTCATCGACGAGATGCCAGACGGCTACGACACCCGGCTAGGCGAAGGCGGCGAAGGTGTCTCCGGCGGACAAGCCCAGCGCCTCTGCATCGCACGAGCCGTACTCCGCGACCCAGCGATCATGATCCTTGATGAAGCGACCAGCCAAGTCGACACGACCAGCGAAGCCCTGATCGCCGAGGCGATGGAGCAGATCACGCAAGGTAGAACAACCTTAGTCATCGCCCACCGTATGTCCACGATCGTCCACGCCGACCGCATCGTCGTCATGGACCACGGCCGGATCGTCGGCGTCGGCAAACACGAAGAACTCCTCAACACCTGCCCCGCCTACGAAGCCCTGGCCCGTGGTCAGTTCGCCACAACAAGCGAGTGATCAGGCCTAGCCATATGCACGATCGCGCATAATGGCGATGCATGCCCAACCCCCGCGCTAATCCGAACGACGATCCAAACTCGGATTCCCGCAGCGACCTCGAGCTCATCGACGCGGTCAACCAAGGCGACGCCGACGCCTTCGCAAGCCTCTATCACCGACACCACCCCTACGCCGCACGTATCGCGATGCGCTATACCAGCGACCGTAACCTCGCCCTCGACGCGGTCCAAGACAGCTTCGTCTACTTCTACAAAAAGTTCCCGGGCTTCGTCCTCACCGCCAAGCTCACCACCTTCCTCTACCCCGTCATCAAACACAACGCCCTAACGCTCAAGCAAAAAGCCAGACGAGCCCAAGGCGACACTTCCGAAGAAGCCCTCAAAGCCCAACCCGCCCCCGGAAGTGATCTAGGCGGTGATCACGCTGTGAACGATCTGCACACCCTGCTCAACAACCTTCCGGAGCCGCAGCGCGAGGTCCTGGTGATGCGATTTGTTGATGGGCTAACGGTCGAAGAGATCGCCAAGGCCCTCGACGTCCCAACGGGTACCGTGAAAACTCGCACGCACCACGCGATCAAAAAGCTTCGCGAAAGCCCCGCGACAAAAAAATATTTCGACCTTTGAACCTGCCGCAATACTTGCGCCCTGTACCTACGGAACCGACATGCCAAACGAAGACAAACAATTCGACGCGCTGCCAGACGCCATCATTGACGCCCTGCGTGACCTCGATGGCCCGGCTGTGCTACCAGACGCCAATCGCGATGCCGACCTGCTATCCGGGGCACGTCAGCACTTGGCTACATCGGGGCTAAGCCGTAAGCGCCGAAACCTCCGACTGTTCTTCGCGGGTAGCACTGGCGGCGCTATCGCGGCGGCGGCCATGATCGCCTTCGTCGTCTTCATCGGTAACCCCGTAAGTGAGCCGCAAGCCGATCAAGAGTTCGCCGCAGCCACATCACCCAATAGCTCGCAGCAAACTGCTGAGCGTAAAGGCGATATCGACCAAAACGGCACCATCGACATCCTCGACGCCTATGCCTTGGCAAAAGCGCAGCAGCGCGGCGAAGGTGATCCCCAGTACGACCTCAACAACGACGGCCAAGTCAATCAGCGCGACATCGACTTCCTCGCCAACCAAGCCGTCGCACTCAACACCGGGGAGCAAAGCTGATGAAGACGCTGATCGGGATTGCAATGATAGGCGTGCTGGGTACGACCGCCTTTAACCCCCCTCCCTTGAGGGAAGGGCCGGGGGAGGGTGCCGAGCAATCTGAAATACCGAAGCAAGTCACAACCGCGTCACAACACCACACCCTCCCCCAACCCCTCCCTCAAGGGAGGGGGGTTCAGAACGACCCCATCGAACTCGTTCAGGAACTCGCCACTACCTTCGCCACCATCGACATCACCCTCGACCCACTGGGCCAACCACTGGCCGCATACCAGTTTGAACTGACAAGCGACGACGCCTCCTTCACCGTCGTCGGCGTTGAGTCCGGCGAACACGCCGCCTTCGACCACGGCCGACCACCCTACTTCGATCCCATTGCCACGCAAGGCAAAATCGATCGCCTGATCCTCGCTGAATACGCACTACCCGATCTCGCTACGGAACAACTCCCGACCGATGTCATCCGCGTCGCGACGGTCCACGTCATGTTCGCTGGCCAACTAGGTGAAGACGAACAACACACGATCCAACTCAAACTCACCACCGTTGGCAACGCCGACGGCGAGCGCATCGAAGCCGACATTAGCTATTCCTTCCGGACCCCAGAAAGGCCGCAATCAAGATGAAGACCAAGACCCCGCGACTGTTGTTATTGCTCGTGATGCTCGTCGGTGCGATGGGTTGGCTAACCGCGTGCGGACAATCGTATGCTCCAGAAAGCCTATCGACGCAAGATAATGCAGAGATAGACCAAAGCCGAGTTGGGGCGTCGCTTGAGATCTCCGCCCGCGACAACGCCTTGCCTTCGAAAGCCCTCGCCCTCGCTAACCCCGGCGATGATATCTGGGTCATCATCAAACCATCACCCAACACCAAGCCGCAGCAGGCCAATCGCGATGCCGATCACCCCGGTGCCGGTGCGATGGTCGCGATGATCCCGCCGACGCAAGCCGACCAAGAGCCGACGCTCGTGCCGATGCCGTTGAAACACACGGACGTTAAGGCATCCGTCACTGGCTACATCGCGACCGTCGATGTGCAGCAGCAATTCCACAACCCATTCGATTCCAAAATCGAAGCGGTCTACCAGTTCCCGCTGCCCCAAGACGCTGCGGTGAGTGAGTTCGTCATGGAGGTCGGCCCGCCTGATGATCGCCGACAGATCCGTGGGATCATCCGTGAGAAACAAGAAGCCGAGCGCATCTACAACCAAGCCCGCGCTCAGGGTTTTAATGCGTCGCTGCTCAGTCAGATTCGCCCGAACCTATTCGAGCAGAAGGTCGCGAACATCGAGCCGGGCAAGCAGATCGACATCAACATCCGCTACTTCAACACGCTCGGCTATGCCGACGGCTGGTACTCATTCACCTTCCCCATGGTCGTCGGCCCACGCTACAACCCCCCCGGAAGTATTGACCCCGTCAACGCCGTCGCAAACGACAAGGGTCGCTTAAGCGGCCAGACGAACAACGGCACCTCGATCTCTTACCTCCGCCCCACCGAGCGCTCCGGCCACGACATCAACGTCACGCTCGATATCGACGCGGGCGTCTCCATCGAAGAAGCCAAGTGCCTAACGCACACCGTTAGCGCAAAAAACTTAAGCAACAGCCCCAACCAAATTCGCGTCAACCTCTCACCCAACGACACGATCCCGAACAAAGACTTCGTCTTCGCCTTCCGAGTCGCGGGCAAGCAGATGAAATCAGGCCTGGTCACACACACCGACGCGCAAGGCGACAACTACTTCACACTCATGCTCTACCCCCCGGCCGATCTAAAACAGCTCGACCGTCAACCCATGGAGATGGTCTTCGTCCTCGACTGTTCCGGCTCCATGTCCGGCGAGCCCATGCAACAATCCAAAGACGCGATGACCCACGCGCTCAAGCAACTCCGCCCGACGGATACGTTCCAAGTCATCCGCTTCAGCAATAACGCCAGCTCGCTTGGCCCAAAGCCCCTCCCCGCAACCCCCGAAAATATCAAACGGGCACTGCGATACGTTGACGGGCTCAGCGGAAGCGGCGGGACACAAATGATCGAGGGCATCAAAGCCGCACTCGACTTTCCCCATGACCGCGAACGCTACCGCGTCGTCACCTTCCTCACCGACGGCTACATCGGCAACGAAAAACAAATCCTGAGCGAGATGAACCAGCGCATCGGCGAAGCCCGCGTGTTCTCCTTCGGCGTCGGCTCATCGACCAACCGCTTCCTCCTCGACCGCATGGCTAAGGTCGGCCGTGGCGCATCCGCGTACCTCCTGCCCGATGTCAGCGGCAAGGACATCATGGACCTGTACTTCGACCGCATCAGCCACCCCGCGCTCACCGACCTGTCCATCAGCTACGGCGCGGCACAAGTTAGCGAGGTCTATCCACAACGCATCCCCGACCTCCTCGTCGGCCGACCCGTCATCCTCACTGGCAAATACACCGGCGACCTCTCCGACATCCGCATCACCGGCACCGCCGGGCGACGCGACCTCACGCTCGCCATCAACGCCAACAAAAGAGCGACTCACCCGGCACTCGCACAGGTCTGGGCCCGTCGAAAGATCGCGGATTTGATGGACACCATGACCGTCCAAGGCAACAACGAATTGCAACCAGTCGTGCTCAGCACCGCACTGCAATACAACCTCGTCAGCGCGTACACCTCCTTCCTCGCGGTCGATGCCTCACGCTACACCGCAGGCAACCAAGGTACAACCGTCAACCAAGCCCTGCCCACACCCGAGGGCGTGAAATACGACACCGCTGTCAGCGAATAACGCTGGCGATATAACCGAATCTAGCAACAATACATACAAAGGGATCAAAGATGCTTTTCAGGATCAAACGCCTATCGTGCGCGTTTACCACCCTTCTCATCGTCGCAGGCTGCACTTCGCAAGGCAGGACTTTCGACAGCATGGCGATGTCAGAATCTGCTCAAGCAATGCCAGTAGTCGCCACGAATACGGCAGCAACACCACGGCTTACCCAGCAACCCGTATTGAACAACCGGACCGACGCCAATGCCGAAGTTGCAGAGACGTTTAAGCCACAACTCATCTACAACGCAACGCTAGGCCTACGTGTTGATCGTTTGTCTGTCGTGCAGGAGCGAGCCGAAGCCGTCGTGGAGTCGTACGGCGGATACATCGGCGACTCATCGCCCGGCCGGATGCAGGTGCGTGTACCGGCCGACCGCTTCGAGGTGGCGCTCGATGCGTTGGCAGCATTGGGTCATGTGAATCAACGCATGGTCAAAGCCGAAGAAGCTAGTGAACGCGTCGTGGATCTTGAATCGCGTTTACGTAGCCTGCATGCATTGCGTGATCGTTTGATCGCGATGATCGATCGTGCCGAGAACATCGAACACGCCCTGAAGGTTCAGCTAGAACTCGCACGAGTGATCGACCAGATCGAACTCATCAATGGCCGACTACGTTTGACGAAACAGCAGATCGCATACGCGACAATTGATCTATCGATCAGTCCGACACCTGCCGAGCAGCGATTAACCCCGGGTATCCCCGTCGCATGGGTACGTGACTTGGGTCGCGTGTTCAGCCAGCGCAACACGATTGATGTAACGACACCCCGTCGATTACGCGATGGGGTGAGTATTGACTTACCTGATGGGTTTATCAAGACATCACAAGAAAACTATGTCACCCAAGCCATCGATGCCAACGGCGTACAGATTCGCGTACGTCGACAGAAAAACTTCGAAGGTGGGTCCACAAAATTCTGGCAACAACTGATCACACGATCACTAGACGACAACGCTGGGCTAAAGCTCGACGCTGCACATCCCGTCACCTTTGAGCGCGGCAAGGCAGGTCAGCTAATCCTCGGCAGCAAGACCATTGCAGGCGAAACGGTGCGGTACATGATCGCTGTAGGTGTCGCCTCAGATAAAGACTATGTTTACACCTTCGAAGCCTGGGGTGTCGCGGAACACTTCGATGTTGCGGAAGACGATTTAAAAAGCGCGATCGGCTCGATGCGTTGCTACTAATAGATGATGTCAGCAGGCTTGTTTGGAGCATTAGAATGCTCGAATGTCATACGAGACCAACCACCTCTTTATCTACGGCACGCTCAAACGTGGTGATGTCCGTGCGCCGCTGCTCAACGGGCAGCACTTTATCGGAGACGTGCGGACGGAGCCTAGCTATCGGTTGTTTGATACTGGCGAGTACCCCGCATTGGTAGAGGCAGAGCCTCTGGGCTTGGTTGCGCGATCGATCCGTGGCGAGTTGTGGAAAGTCGATGCGGCGTGTTTGGTTCGGCTTGACCTCGAAGAGGGATTGGATGAGGGGCTCTACGCACGGCAATCGATCAAGCTTCTTGGAAGGAGACAAATCGCGATGGGCTATCTGTATCTTTTGCCGATCGATGGGATGGCTGATTGCGGGGATTCTTGGGATATGACATGCTAAGCCGTAAGCGGCTTTATGATGGTGGGCATGTATGTCTACGCAGGTATTGATGAAGCGGGTTACGGGCCGATGTATGGGCCGATGACGATCGGCTGCGCGGTGCTGACGCTGCCTGATCGGCCCAGCGATGCGAAGCCGCCGATGCTGTGGGACATGCTCGACTCGGCGATCTGTCAACGCCTGCAAGGCCGACGTGGTCGCATCGCGATTAACGATTCTAAAAAGCTTACGACCAAGGCCGCAGGGATCAAGCATCTTGAGCTTGGCTTGCTTGCGTTCGCGGGGATGAATCAAAAAAAGCTGCCACAAGACGTCGGCCAATGGCTTGATCTGATTGGTGAATCACGGCATCGCGCGAGCGGCCGAGATGGCCTTACTGACTTGCCGTGGTATGACGCGGCGGACGATCGACCTTGGCAGGTGCTGCCCAGCAAAAATACCGAGGATGAGGTGACACTCGCTACTGGGATGCTCGGGCGCGCATGCGGTGAAGTGGGAATTAACTTTGAATACTTCGCGACACAGGTGATCTACGAAGATGATTTCAACCGGAAGGTCGCGCTGACCAAGTCGAAGGCTTCGGTGAACTTCACCGCTGTCGCGCATCACCTGGTCAATATCATGCGCAACTACGGCGAACACCACCCGCACATCGCGGTCGATCGGCAGTCCGGGCGAACCCGTTATCGCGGGTTATTGGGCCAAGTCTTCGAGGGTGCGAAGATCAACGTGTTAGCGGAACTAAAAAAAGTAAGCGTCTACGAAGTTATTTCAGGTCAAAAAAAATTGACGATATCGTTCATGGTCGAAGCGGAGCAGAGCCATCTGCCCGTCGCGCTGGCGTCGATGAATGCGAAGTACACACGCGAACTTTTGATGCAGCGGTTCAACGCCTACTTTCATCAGATTTTGCCTGATATTAAGCCAACTGCGGGCTATGGCAGCGACGCGAATCGCTGGCGGGATGAGGTGCTTGACGGCCTAAATCGCGCGGGGATTAACCACGCTCGGCTGCGTCGAATAGGTTAATCCTGCAACTCGTTCAATCCATCCACTTTAATCCGGGTCTCTCTCTTTTTCAGACGTGAACAGGTTAATCCCGCCGCTTGGAACGCGGTAGATCAATGGCTCAACGTCGCCGATGTACTCGGCGTCGGGTCGACAGGCATATTCCATACCGTATGGCTAGAGGTAAAAGATGAAACGAATCCTGTACAAGTTCAACTCAATCAACCTAGGCGTCCGCATCATCGGGCTCACCCTAGCGATCATCACCGTCATCGTCGTTGTCAATAACTTGGTCTTCGCAAAGAAGGCCCACCAGATGGCCAACCAGGCGATGGTCAATAAGGCCGCAGCGTTCACCGCCGTCGCCGACGCAGCCAAGAACCACACCGCGCTGCTCCAATCCGCTGGCGATTTTGATAACGTCGCCCTGCTGGCCGAACTCGCTGAACAGCGCGAGGCCGCCGCGGCGTCTGGTACAAAGTTCGACTACACCCAGGCCCGCATCTTCAAGACCATCCCCGTCGTCGCTGGCTGGTTCTCTGCGGCGGAAGCGGCCGAGCGTGAGGGAATCAATTCGCAGATCAGTGCGTTTGATGCACGCAACCCCGACAACGAGCCGGACGCGCGTGAGGGCGATGAAGACTTTGATAGCCGTGGTACGTTTGCTGCCGAGCTCTTGATCGAGCTGGAACAAAACTATGTGGCGGGTACAGAAGCGATCTCGCGCGTCGATCCATCCACCAATACCTTGCATTACATGCGTGCGATCAAGCTGTCTAAAGACTGCATGCTCTGCCACGGCCACCCCGATACCAGCCCGACCGGCGACGGCAAAGATATCCTCGGCTTCACCATGGAAAACTGGACCATCGGCGATATGCACGGTGCTTACCACGTCATGATGCCGCTCGACCCTATTGATGCAGAACTCCAACAAGCCACGATGAGCGTGCTCTTCTTCGTCGTGCCCATCGTGATCGGTGCGGTTGTGCTCTTCATCTTCGCACTGCGATGGATGCTAGGCAGGCCGATTGGCAACCTTATCGCCAAGTTCAAACAGATCGTCGAAACCCTCGACCTGAGCCAACGTGTCGAAGTCAAACGCGACGACGAAATTGGCCAGCTAGGGAACTGGTTCAATCAGCTTGTGAGCAAGATGAACGACGTCATCAGTGAAGTCACACTCGCGTCCTCCGAAGTCGCTGCCGCCTCGACTGAGATCGCTGCTTCTGCTGAAGAGATCGCGGCCGGTGCATCTGAGCAGTCTCATCAGATCACGCAGGTCTCATCCGCTGTTGAAGAGATGTCCGCCTCCGTGGTGGAAGTCGCCCGCAAGTCGGCCGACGCAGCCAACTCTGCCAACGAAGCGGGCCGAATCGCCACAGATGGCGGCGGCGTCGTCTCCGACACCATCACGGGTATGCGATCGATCAACAATGCCGTTTCATCGTCCGCTGCCTCCGTACAAGAGCTCGGTAAACGCGGTGAGCAGATCGGCGAGGTCATCACCGTCATCAACGACATCGCGGACCAAACCAACCTCCTTGCACTAAACGCCGCAATCGAAGCAGCACGAGCGGGTGAGCACGGCCGAGGATTCGCAGTCGTCGCCGACGAAGTGCGTAAGCTCGCAGACCGCACCACCAAAGCCACCGAAGAGATCGCAGGGTCGATCCAAGCGATCCAGGATGAAACGACCGTCGCCGTAGACAAGATGAACGCGGGGACCGAAGAGGTCACCACGGGCGTTGAGAAAGCTGAGCAAGCGGGCGAAGCACTGAAACAGATCGTCGCTTCGGCTCAAGACGTGTCCGCCATGGTTCAATCCATC
>JBGCDC010000264.1:0-6455 GCA_045105055.1 Phycisphaeraceae bacterium
ATCAGTCGATGAGAAGGTCGGCTCGACTACGCAGAGCCAAATGGCGGTGCCGTTGTCAGACGCGTACCAAGAGTACGGCGTCATCACCGCGATCAACGCACAGCACAACAACGGCTTCACCAACGACGACCTGAATTGCTACCTTGACGCGGCAAAGACCATCACCGCTAGGCTCGCCGAACTCGCGGGAGGGCTGACCCGTGCTTGAAGTTGATGCGATCCTTGACGGGCTAGGCGACCACGACGGCACCGGCGTGCGCGTCGCGATCATCGACACCGGTGTCGAGCACGATCACCCTTGGGTCGGCGGAAAGCTCGCGGAGTCCTATGGCGTGACGCTGTTTGAGGACGGCCGAGCGGACATCGAGCCTTGCAGACCCTTAGATGTTTGTGGGCACGGCACCGCGGCGGCGGGACAGGTCAGACGTGTCGCGCCCGGGGCAGAACTCATCAGTATCCGCGTGCTCAGCGAGACACGCGAAGGCTCCAGCGAGGCGCTCGTCTCCGCGCTGCAATGGGTCGCGGAGCAGGATGTCGATGTCGTGAACATGAGCCTCTCGACGCTACGGCTCGCGCTGGCATTGCGGATCGGCCACGCGGTCGATGACCTGTACGCCAAGCATATCCCATGTATCTGCGCGAAGGGTTATCAACTCGATGGCCGAGACTATCCCACGAGCTTCGGTGCGTCGATCGGCGTGACGTATGGCGCGCTTGAGCCTGCCGAGATGCGCTACCGCGAAGGGGATATGGTCGAGTTCGTCGCCAACGGCGTAGACTCCGTCGTCGCTTGGCAGAACGCCGCGACTCGCAAGGTCACCGGCTCGAGCTACGCCACCCCGCTGGTTTCGGGGCTCGCTGCACGATTGCTTTCTACTCACCCGGGGCTCTCCGTCTTCGAGATGAAGACAATGCTCAAGGCCTACGCCGACCGGTACGCTGCGGGCTGGCGCGCGTCATGGATGAGCGAAATCGAAGACCGCTTCTCGACGCCGAGCTCGTAGACACGCAGTGATTCATCTAGCGCGTTTAATCCTGCCCGATCTGATCGGCCCACTGCGCAAGGCTGGTTGAGGTTGGATCGATCCCTGGAACCTGTGCGATTTTCTCTTGGGCGCGGGTGATCGATCGGCTGACCATCCCGCTCTCCATGTAGTCGCCTTCGTTAAAGCCCATCTTCGTAAGCAGTTCTAGCGTCCGCTCTCCTGCGAATAATTTCAGCGCCAGATCGTCGAGGCTGGCGTGGTGCTCGTACATGACGTCGCCACGGATCAGGCTTAGGACCCGCCGCAATTCCGGGTCGGGCTCGGGTATGACATGCGGTTCGATCGCGATGATTTTCAGCGGCGTGTTGCACATCGGGACCTTGTTGTCATGTCCCGTTTCGAGTAGGGACGCGCGGACGACGTAGATCCCCGGCGGGAGCCCGCATAACGCGCTGGGCCGATGCGGCTGGTCTAACTCGTGAGCGATAAGCCCGTCTTGTTCGAGCAGTTCGTGCAGCACCGCGAGCGTCTCGTCGAAGTGCGCCACAAAGAGCAGTCGGCCGTCCCCACTCCGCCCTGCGACCGATGGCCAGATGCCCTCCCAGCGTGCTGCGTCGCTCTGCCAGACGAGATACTTCGGCGGCCTGGGCCCGGACAACCGCTTAAACAAGCCAAACATGACAGACTCCTTAAAACAAGTATTCGGACACCATATCACGCTTTAGGGGCGATACAGGCGTCAGTACACACTTCAAAAAAATGTTGTTTTCGCGTAATTCAACGCGCCGCGGGTTCGTCTACTACCTCCGGTCGGCACTTTATTGTCAATCCTGACACGCTCGACTGGGAAAGGACCGTGCGTCGTGACCCGTCAAAACCCCTACCGTATCGACTCTTACCCCCCCAACCCCAACGACATCCGCTTGGCCTATCCTGTGGTGCAAGATAATCTTGCGAGGCAGGACTGGACACAACCCCGCGTGGGGGCCGATACCCAAGGCACCAAGAAGCAGGCCAACAAGCAACTCCGGCTCGCCTCGATGCCCCGGCCCCAAAGCCATATGGACAACCTCCCAAAAACCGGTGAAACGCAAGAGCAGTGGTACGCCCGAATCGTCGGCGACTACTACCGCTTCCTTTATGCAACGGCCTTCCCGATCGTGCGCAACGCATCCGACGCGGAAGACGCTGTCCAAACCGCTACGCTCAACGGATTCAAACGCCTCGATGCGCTCAACGACGAGCGAGCCATCGTCTCATGGATGGCCATGATCACCCGCAACGCAGCGCTCGATATTGTCCGTAAACGCAAGCGAACCGCGGGCGGGACCGGCGCTGCCGACGCTGAAGAAATCCAGATCGCAGCCGATGAGCCCGACGACCGGTATCAGATGGATGAGGACCAGCGAGAGATCGTATTCAGTGCGATCGCCGAGCTGCCCGAGAGCCAAGCTGCTGTGATCACACTGCGCCACGTCGAGGGCCTAGAGATCGCTGAGCTGGCCGATCGCCTGAACATCACCGCGAACAACGCCCGCGTCCGCCTGTTCCGTGCCTACGAAAAGCTGCGTGCCAACCCGACGATCCGCGGGGCGCTTGGGCTGGATGAGGTTTGAGGGGAGTGGCGTCAGCTGGCAGGTGCTAGGTGCTAGGCGGGTGCCACGGTCGATCCGCTTCAGCGGTCGCCCATGATGGCCTTGTGTAACCCGTATTGTTGTTTTCACGGGCGACGGGTTAACAGGATCGATCGTGGCACACAACCTAACCTCGCACTCCTAAAAAACTTTTCAAAAAAACTTGCACCCGCCGAATCATTTCTGTAACACGCATAGCGTACCACCGTCCTATTCAAGGGCGACGAGGTTCCGAGCGTGGCCAGAAGGAAACAACATGACCGATCAGCGAAATAACCCGATTGAACGCGAGCTCCGGGATCAGGAAGCCACCGAGGCTGGCCTGACACGATTCTTCGAGACCTTAGCACCGCCCGCCGGTGCCAAGACACGTCTGCTTTCCAAACTGGACAACGCCTTCCACGAATCGATGCTGACGCTCGATGACGGTGGTCCGTTCAGCTTTGCGGAGGCTGCCGCTTTGGCTCAAATCGACGAGGCCACGACCGACCTGCTCGCTGCGGGTTTGCAAGAAGAACCGATCGACGCCGACGACCTCGGCGTCCTCGATGAAGAAGAGTAGTGGGCCACAAGTCAATACCGACCACGCACGGCCGGGACGTCTTTCGTCTTTAATCCTCCTAAGACACAGGCGTCCCGGTTTTTTATTGCGCAGAAACGAGAAGTAGGTCGTGGTCTTCAGGTGGGGCGGGCATCCTGCCCGCCGTCAAGGCGCAGCCTTGAGAGAGCTTGTCATTCAGGCCTTCGGCCAGACGGCGGGCAGGGATGCCCACCCCACCTAGGCCACGCTAGATTGTGCTCATGATGAAACACCGCCGCCCTACCGTCGTAACGATTTCGCTACTCGCATGTTTGCTGTGCTTGTTGATCGCGCCGTCCGCGCTAGCCCAGACACAAACCGGAGTACTCCCCGGCGAACCGAAAGACTGGAAAGGGTTTGCCAAACACGATTTTGAGATCGCTGGTCGAGCGTGCTACATCGTCGCGCCTAAGCATGCTGCACCGGGCAACCCGTGGGTTTGGCGGGCGCGGTTCCCGAGCTTCCACGCCGAAGCGGATTTGATTCTGCTTAAGCGCGGCTTCCACATCGCGTTCATGAACACGAACAACATGCTCGGCTCGGATGCAGCACTGGACCATTGGGATGCGTTCTACGACGAACTGACCAAGAATCATGGTTTCGCAAAACAAGTCGCACTTGAAGGCGTCAGCCGCGGCGGGTTGTTTGTGTATCGCTGGGCGGCGCGTCACCCGGATCGGGTTGCGTGCATCTACGCCGACACGCCAGTCTGTGATTTCAAGTCCTGGCCCGGCGGCAAAGGTGCGGGCGTCGGCTCGCCGAAGGACTGGCAGAATGTACTTAAGCAGTACGGCCTCACCGAGGCAGAGGCCCTCACTTGGGATAAGAACCCGATCAGCGCCGCCATCCTCGAACCGATCGCCAAGGCCAAGGTGCCGATCCTACACATCGTGTCGCTGAACGATGTCGTCGTTCCGCCTACCGAAAACACGTTTGTCTTGGCTAAGCGCTATCGCGAGCTTGGCGGATCGATCGACATCATCGAAGTTGCCGAGGGGACCGAGCGCAGCAAGGGCCACCACTTCACACACCCCGACCCGGTGCGCGTCGCCGACTTCATCGAACGCCACGCCAGTGTTACGCCTGACGCGAGCGACTACTTCAGGCTGCGTGGCTCGCTCGACAACAGTCGCATCAAGTTCGAACGCGAAAAGAAGGGCAAGGTCGTCTTCGTCGGCGGGTCCATCACGGTCATGGAAAACGGTTGGCGGCAGATGACGATGGACTATCTGCAACAGCGTTTCCCCGACACCGAGTTCACCTTCGTCAACGCGGGCATCTCGTCGACCGGCTCGCCCTTCGCCGCGTTCCGCCTGATGCAGGACGCGTTTGAAGGCGGCGCGCCCGACCTGCTGTTTGAAGAGGCCGCGGTGAATGATCTGCACATCGGCCAAGGCGACACGACGATCAAGCGCGGCCTAGAGGGCATCCTCCGACGAATGCGTGAGACGTCGCCGACGACAGACGTTGTGCTCATGCACTTCACCGAGCCTCGGCACTCGAAGGATTATCGCGCGGGTAAGACGCCGCATGTCATCGCGATGCACGAGCCGATCGCTGAGCATTATGGCGTCCCGACGATCCATCTTGCCCGCGAAGTACCCGAGCGCATTGATTCGGGGCAGTTCACTTGGAAGGACGACTTCAAGAACCTGCACCCCTCGCCGTTTGGCCATCGGCTGTACGCCTCGACGATTCGACGAACGCTCTCCGCTGCATGGGATCAGCCACTGCAAGATGAAGCACAGTCAGTCTCGCATGAGTTGCCCAAGGCGATCGATCCGTTCAGCTATAGCAAGGGCCACTACGTCGCGCCCGCTGAGATCAAAATCCTCAACGGCTTCACCTACCACGAGAAACACGACCCGCGCGTCGGCGGCGTTGGCAAGCGCGTTCGCCCCGGATATTTCGATATCCCGATGCTCGTGGGCAACAAGCCCGCCGACGCGTTTTCATACACCTTCACCGGCAGCGCGATCGGTCTGGTTCTTTCCGTAGGCGGGGACGGCGCGATCATCGAATACCGCATCAGTAAAGGCCCTTGGCAAACATTGGATACCAAGAGCCGACACCGATCGCTGTACCTGCCAAGGCTCCACGTTTTGGCCGACGAACTCGACGCGAAGAAAGAACACACGCTCACGCTGCGCATCAAAGGCGACCGCACACCGAGTGTCTGTAATGTCGTCTTCCTCGCGGTCAATGGCGAGTAAACTACAACCTTCCGACACCGTTACAAGGACCATGACATGTTTCGTTTGACTGCCCTACTGCCGCTCGTTGCGTTTGCTTTTCTATCTGCTTGTCAAGCGACGGCACAAAGTGAAACACCGCCAAACGTCGTGATCTTCTTCACCGACGACCAGGGCTACGGCGACCTCTCGTGCTTTGGTAACCCCACCATCCACACGCCGCACCTGGACAAGATGGCTGCGGAGGGCATGAAGCTCACGCAGTTTTATGTCGCCTCGCCGGTGTGTTCGCCTTCGCGTGCGGCGCTGTTAACGGGTAGCTACCCCAAACGCATCAGCATGCACAAGCATGTCATCTTCCCGCAGTACGACTACGGGATGCACACCGATGAACACACGATCGCAGACATGCTCAAGGCCAAGGGTTACGCGACCGGGATGTTCGGCAAGTGGCACCTGGGACACCGCCCCGGCCTGCTCCCTACCGACCAGGGCTTCGATGAGTTCTATGGCATCCCGTACTCCAACGACATGTCCTCGTTTCATCGCAATGAAAAATCAAAATACAAATACAACTTGCCGCTGATGCGCAACGACAAGGTGATCGAGTGGGAACCCGACCAGCACGTGTTCACTAAAAACGCGACCAACGAAGCCACGCGTTTTATTACTGAAAATAAAGACAAGCCGCTCTTCGTGTACGTCCCCCACGCGATGCCGCACATCCCGATTTATGCTTCCAAAGAATTTGAAGGCACGAGCAAACGCGGGCTCTACGGCGACGTCATCGAAGAGATCGACTGGTCCGTCGGCCAAGTCTTGGCAACACTTAAGAAGCACGGCCTCGACGAAAACACGATCGTCATGTTCGCGACCGACAACGGCCCATGGGCGCCGTTTAAGCAATACGGCGGCTCGGCCGGCCCGCTGCGCGGTGCGAAAGGGCAGAACTGGGAAGGCGGACAACGCGTGCCGTGCATCGTCCGCTGGCCTGGCAAGGTGCCTGCGGGCGAAGTCTGTACCGAGATGACGCGATCGATCGATATCCTCCCGACCCTGGTCG
>JBGCDC010000265.1:0-7043 GCA_045105055.1 Phycisphaeraceae bacterium
ATGTCGTCGAGGTGTTTGGCGAAGCCTTTGCGTATTGCGGCACGCAGGCCATTGACGTTCCAAGTGGTGATTCGCATGGCGGGAGTTTAGCGGGCGGTGTTGCGCTTGGCTGGCTGGTTAGCCCGACTTTGCTATATTGATCCGCTTGCCTGCGTGTAATTGGTTTTGATTACACGACTCACCCCCTGAAAACGATTAGAAAGTACTACGATGATGAACTGGATCCCATTGCTCGCACAGACCGACGGCGAAGAAGCCGTCCCCACTGAAGACGCGGTTGCACAAGTTGCCGATCAAAGCAAAGAAGCACTCGACGGCGCTATGCAAGGCGATGTGAGCGGGCTGGCGGACTTGTTTATGACGTACGGCGTGCCGGTTGTCGGTGCGATCGTCATTCTGATCATTACATTTATGGTCGGCAAGATTGTCGCGGGCATCGTTCGTCGCTCGGCCGAGAAGGCGAAGATCGATCTGACGCTGGCTCGCTTCTTCGGCAAGATGGTTTACTACCTCGTGCTGATCATCGGCGTGATGATTGCGCTCGGCACAGTGGGCATCGAAGTGACAAGCTTCGCCGCGATCCTCGCCGCCGCAGGCTTCGCGATAGGTATGGCACTCTCGGGCACGCTCGGCAACTTCGCCGCAGGTGTCATGCTCTTGATCTTCCGACCATTCAGTGTCGGCGATGTTGTTAACGCAGCAGGCGTCACCGCCAAGGTCAACGCGATCGAGCTGTTCACGACGACGCTGGACACGCCTGACAACCGCCGGATCATCGTGCCTAACAGCGCGATTGCTAGCGGCACGATCGAGAATATCAGCTTCCACGAAGAACGCCGCGTCGATGTCGCTGTGGGTTGCGACTACTCCGCATCGCTCGACGAAACGCGCAGCGTGCTTGAGAAGGCGGCCGAGTCACTCAATGACAAGATGATCCAAGGCGAAGGGCGTGGCTACGCGATTGTGCTCGGTGACTTGGGCGATTCTTGCGTCAACTGGACGGTTCGTTTCTGGACCAACGCGGGCGACTTCTGGCCGGTCAAAGAAGCGCTGACCCGTGCGGTCAAGCAGCACCTCGACGAAGCGGGCATCGGCATTCCGTTCCCGCAGATGGATATCCATATGGACAAGGTCGGCGAGTAAGCCGAGCGTTGCACTCTTTTATTTCAGACTCAATTTTTGACAAGGACTTTTTATGATGCGATCACTTTTGACCGCCGGCCTGCTCCTCGCTGCGGCGGGGACTTCTACCCTCGCAACTGCCGAGACGATTCAACTCAAGGGTGGGGACGTGATCAACGCCCCGATCACCGCGCAAGACGACAAGAGCGTGACGATCGATCACCCGTCGCTTGGTCCGAGGACGATCTCTAAAGACAAGATCGATGCGATCTACGCCGATGGGGACGCGATGACCGCAGCGATGGCTGAGCAAAGCGCGGCTGATAAAGCTGCTGCCCTCGAAGCCGAGCGTGCCGCAGACGAAGGCCTGTTTGGCTTAGGTATCTTCAAGGGCTGGAACCGTCAGCTCGAGGCGGGCCTCAACGGTGCTGAAGGTAACTCTCAGAACCTCAACTTCCGTACGGCGTTTACGACCGACTTCGAAGACGACGAGGACCGCTGGCTCTACAACATGATCTATCGCACCGCGTCGGCTAACGGCGCGACGACTGAGAAGCGCTTCCAAGCCGAGCTGTTTAAGGACTGGCTGCTGCCTGATAAGGACTATTTTTACTTCGCGAACGCTCGCTACGACTGGGATGATTTCCAGGACTGGGACTCGCGTTTGTCGGGCTTTGGTGGCATCGGTTACCAGTTCCTTGATGACGAGAAGTGGAACGTGCGCGGCCGGGCCGGCTTGGGTGGTAATCAAGAGATGGGCGGCACAACTGGTGATGAATTCACCGTTGAAGCGCTGCTTGGTATCGAAGCCGACTACCAGATCAAGGACGGCCACTCGCTCGCTTTCACTAACTACCTGTACCCTTCGCTCGAAGATGCGGCCGACTTCCGGAACATCACGACGCTGGACTACATCATCACGATCGACCGTGACAAGGGTCTGGCGCTGAAGCTGGGCTTGGCTAACGAGCACGACTCGAACACGCCGACCACCTCGAAGAAGAATGACTTCACCTACTACGCCTCGCTGATCTGGCAGTTCTAAAGCCGATCCACATGAGACTCTTCTCGAACCCGTGGCCTGATGGCTGCGGGTTTTTTCATCGCATAGAGCCCGTTAGGCCGTGATTATTAAGGAACCCTTGATCTTTTTGCCGCCTAGAACGTATCTTTATTGTGGGCCTTGTCGTTGGCGGGGCTTGCCTAAAGAATCGAGCAACCGGAGATCGTCGATGAAGTCAGCCCGTTTAGCCGTATGGATGATCGTCTTGTTGCTCTGTACGAGCTGGGCTTTGCCTACGCAGGCAGTCAACGACCCCGGCGAAGACCTCGCCGCGTTCAACCCGATCCTCACGGGCGTTGCGGAACAGTGCCGACTCGCGACCGTGGGCATCGTCATCCCTGGCGGGTCGATGGGCTCGGGCGTCATCATCAGCGAAGACGGCCTGATCCTTACCGCAGCGCACGTCCTGCCCAAGGCTGGCGGCGACGTTGTCATCGTGCTTGCCGACGGTACACAAGTCGCGGGCAAAGCGCTCGGCGTTAACCGCGGCGTCGACTCGGGCATGGCACAGATCACAACCGAAGGCACTTACAACACCGCCCCAGTCGCAAACAGCGACACCGTCTGGGAAGGCGACTGGTGCATCGCGTTCGGCCACGGCGGCGGCGTGCAAACCGATCGCCCCGCGCCCATGCGCCTCGGACGAATGCTCCAGGTCACCTCCGCCAACAAACCCATCCGCTGGCTCACCACCGACTGCACCGTCATCTCCGGCGACTCCGGCGGCCCGCTCTTTGACCTGGAAGGCAACGTCATCGGCATCCACTCCAACATCGGCATGAGCGTGCTTGTCAACCGGCACGTACCCATCAGTGCCTACCACGCACAGTGGGACGACCTCGCAACCGCGGGTAAAGAAATCAACAACCCGCCCGAGCCTAAGGCCCCGATCATCCCCGGCCTCGATGCCCTGCCAGACACCATCGAACGCGAAATTGCCCGCCGACTCAACGACAACGACGAAGCACTCAAGCAACAACTCGAAGACCTCCGTGATGAGAACGGCCGAATCGAACTAACGCCCGAACAATCCGCGACGCTGCTTGGCCGAGACGACCTCATTGAAGAGGTGCGTGCGTACCAAGAAAAACTTGCCGAACGACAACGCCGAACCGAAGAGATCGAGAATGCCGGGGCCGATCCGGACGCAGCGAACAAAGAGCCCAGCGCGGTTAGCAAGCGGTCCGAGATCACTCGGCTGATGATCCTTGAGAAGAAGCGCGAGCGCATGCTCGACAACATCGCAGAAGACCTGCGCAAGACGCATGGCAAGATCGCGCCGCATGTCTTGGCACGATTCGAGCCCGCAGTGTCCTCCGCCGGTGCGAACACAGTGGAGATCCTCCGCCGAGGCAAGGTCGTCGCGCTGGGTACGATCGTCCGCGATGATGGCTACATCGTGACCAAAGCAAGCGAGCTGGCCGGGCCTACGCGCGCGCGACTTAACGGCCAGGAATATATGGCTCGTATCGTTAACGGCAACGGACCCAACGATCTCGCGCTCCTTAAAATCGACGCGAGCGGACTCACCCCCGTGCAGTGGGCTGATCAAACCCCAGCGATCGGATCACTACTCGTCGTACCCGGCGCGGACCAACGGCCGTTGGCTATGGCGATCGTCGGCGTCGGTGCGCGTGTCATCCCGCGCGGCGTCAATAACGTACGCGTTGCCCCACCTGACAAGCCGTTCCTTGGCGTCAATAGACTTCAAGCTGATGAAGAGGCCCAAGCCGTCCGCGTCGGCAAGGTTATGCCCGACGGCGCCGCCGAAAACGCGGGCATGCAAGACGGCGACCTCATCACACAGCTCAATGGCCAACCCACCGCCTCCGTCGCCGACATCATCCGCGTCATCCAAGAAGCCAAGATCGGCGACACGATCAAGCTCACCATCCAACGCGGTGAAGAAACCCTCGAACTAGAAGCCACCCTCGGCAAGAAGCCAACCACACTCAATCTGGAGCCTAAGGCGGACGACAGCAGCAAGTCCGCCGCTCAGGTCTACAGCGCTCGCGGCGGCAAGCTTTCCGAACGCCGCACCGATTTCCCCCTCGCGCTCACCCACGACGCGGTCATCTGGGCACCGCAGATCGGCGGCCCGGTCCTGAACACCGACGGCCAAGCCATCGGCATCAACATCGCCCGCTACGGCCGAACCGCGACCTACGCCCTGCCCGCCGACCACGCGAAGCAAGCCATCGAAGCGATGATGCGCGGGCGTTGAGGCGTTCGTGACCACCTCGCCAAGGTGCCACAGTGCGTGCCGCTAGGCCGCTGCGTGTGAGGTGCTTTGTATCGATCAAGTGCACACCGCATAAAGCCACGATCACCGTGACATAATCCCATCCCCGGGGGCGTTGCCCGACGGCTATGGCCGTTCACCCACCCTCTACGCGATCCGCTCAATCCGCACAAACCCACCGATTATCGGGTCTTGCATACATTTCTATTGACCCATCGCCAAACACGGTTCATAGTTGCCTGACTAGGTGGCTCAAGCACCCTTCACGCTGTCATACCGAGATGCATTTTGCGATACCGATTCAGAGGATTGATGCGGGACACCGGCAAGCCCGTCGAGGGCCATGTCGATGCGGCCAACGGCGAGGAAGCGTTCGCGCTGATGTCCGGCAACGGCATCGTGTGCGAGTCGCTGCGTGAAGATCCACGCAAGGTCAGCAGCCAAGGCGACGGTACGGCCTCGGCTCAAAACGCCGACGTCGCCAGCCAGATCGACTCGGCACTCGACGTCGCATCCACAGACGTCAACGTCGACGACCTCTGGAAGCGATACCGCGGCCAACGCGTCCGCGTCATCGACCGCGACAAGATCAAGAACAACGTCTTCTCCGTGATGACCAAAGCCATCCAGCAGTCCGGCGGAGGCGACAAAAACCAAACGCTCGAACGCGTCGAAGAAGCGCTCACCAAAATGTTCGGCGACAACCAAAACCTCACCTCAGAGGTCTCGCCAACACAGACCGCGCTCGAAGACCAGATCACCCGACTCAACGGCGTGGTCCTCCGACTCGAAAAACAACTCGCACAACTCACTATGGCCATCCGGCGTGGTGGCTATGGCGGCGGCGGTGCACCGTCCGGCAAGCTGATGAAGCAGGTCCGCGACCCCAAGAACGACAAGGTCCTCTTGGAAATCTTCGAGACCAACCTCGACCTGCAACGCGAGATCAAGAAAAAAGAACAAGGCGAAGCCGGGCCAACCGCACCAGTTCAAAAAGAATGAATCAGTGGGGCAGACACGCCCGTCTGCCTTGCGGCGAAGCCGGAATAAAACTGACAAAAACATTTGGCCTGTGGCCAAAGGCAGACAAGCATGTCTGCCCCACTTTGAAACGATTTCAACCCAAACACAAACCCCTATTTAACCGGAGATTTTCACCATGAGCGAAACCAAACCATCCACAACTGACGACAGCGGCGCTGACGAAAACGCCCTGTACATCGGCATCGACCTCGGCACCAGCCGATCGTCCGTCTCCTCCGCCAACGGCGTCCGCAAGACCCTTGAGTCCTACGTCGGCTGGCCAAAGGACGCCGTCTCGTCCAAGAAGTTCAACGGCCGAGAGATCATCTACGGTAAAGAAGCCGTCGACAACCGACTCTCCCTTGACCTGTACCGACCCCTCGCCGGCGGCGTGATCAAGAACGAAGGCGAAGGCGATCGCAACCTCGAAGCAGCACGCGAACTCATCGCACGCATGGTCGAGATGGTCGAGCCAGGCCGAGGCGAATCGCTCTACGGCGTCATCGGCGTGCCATCCGAAGCCTCCATCAACAACAAGCAGGCCATCCTCGACGTCGCAAAGGGCACGCTCGACTCGGTCATGATCGTCACCGAACCGTTCTGTGTCGCCTACGGCATGGACCGTATCTCCGATGTCCTCGTCGTTGACATCGGTGCGGGCACGACCGACCTCTGCCGAATGCACGGCACCGTCCCCGGCCCAGAAGACCAAATCACCATCGATATCGCTGGCGACAACGTCGACGCCAAGCTACTCGAACTCATCAACAAGACCTACCCTAACGCCTCGGTCAACATGACCATGGTCAAGAAGATCAAAGAGAAGTTTGGCTTTGTCCACACCGCCAAGGACAAGATCGAAGTCGAGTTCCCCGTCGACGGCAAGCCGACCAAGCACGACGTCACCGACCTGGTCCGCGAAGCCTGTACCATCCTCGTCGATCCGATCGTTGACGCGATCCACAAACTCGTCGCAACGTTCGACCCTGAATTCCAACAACAACTCCGCGAGAACATCATCCTCTCCGGCGGCGGCGGACTCATGGACGGCCTAAACAAAGCCATCGAAGACAAACTCGACCGCGTCGGCGGCGCAAGCGTCACCGTCGTCGAAGAACCCATGTACGCCGGCTCCAACGGCGCCCTACAACTCGCCCTCGACATGCCATCAAGCTACTGGCAGCAGTTGAAGTAAAGCGAAAAAAACACAACAAATAAAAACCCCAAGCAACACGCTTGGGGTTTTTATTCTGAAGAAAAAAGGGGACTGTCCCTTTTTCTTCCCCAATTCCGAAGCGCAACACCGGGTAAGGCGTTGACGACCTTCGGTGGCGTGCTTCTGATTAGGTCTTTGTGCGCGCGGGGATGTTGTTTGGGACGACTGTAGAGACCCGACGCCGCGCCAACCCGTTCGATGGGTTTGTGCGGGGCTCGTGCTGCGCCGAACCAGCGACAACTGAGGCCGACGGATGCACCGCCCGCAGTGAGACTGTGGGAGGTTCTCGTTTTGGGCTTTCCCGTGTCTCCACCGGCGTAGCGAGAAGCGATCAATGAGCCATCACGCACTTTGGGCAGGTCGGATCGGGGGCTGGG
>JBGCDC010000266.1:0-6890 GCA_045105055.1 Phycisphaeraceae bacterium
ACGGCCACCCATGCACTCGACGGTGTCTGGCAGCGCGAGGGGGTCTTTAAGTGCCCATCGCGCGAGGTCGGTTTCGTGTGGGCCTTGGTTGCCGAGGTCGCCGTCACCGGTGTTGTAATCCCAGTGCCAGTCGTAGTGAAAGCGCGGCCGCATGATCGGCTCGTCAGCAGCTGGGCCGAGCCAAAGGTTGTAGTCCACCTCGGCAGGCGGGGCCGCGGGTTTGTCGAGTTTGCCGATGGACTTCCGGTTGCGATACGTGAGCACGCGGACCGAATTAACCTTGCCCCACTTGCCTTCGTGAAGCGTATCGAAGAACGGCATGAGTCCGCCGCAGCTTCGGTTTTGGAAGCCGGACGACACGATGCGGTCGTACTTTCGCGCGGCCTTGGTCATCTGTCGGCTCTCGTAGACCGTGTGCGAAACGGGCTTTTCGATGTAGACGTGCTTGCCCGCTTGGCAGGCCCAGATGGTCAGCAGTGCGTGCCAGTGGTTGGGTGCCGCAGATACGATCGCGTCGATATCTTTGCGCTCGAGCATCTTGCGGAGGTCGGTCGTGGTGAACGCGTTGGGGAACTTGTTGCCTTGACCCGCAAGGACCTTTTCGTCGGCATCGCAGAGACCGGCGACGGTGACGTTGCTGAGTCGGCTAAACGAGCCGAGCAATCCCTTACCGCGCCCGCCGAGGCCGATGAAACCAACACGGACTTTTTCGTTGGCACCCAAGACCTTGGCGGTCGGGCCGAGCGCTAGCGCGCCCGCGCCGATGGCGGTGGTCTTGATGAAGTTTCGTCGCGTGAATGGTGTCATGGGTCGGTTCCTCTTAAGAAAAGTCTGTGGTTTTTTATAGCCGGTGACCTATGGGCACCGGATGCGTGAGCAGATGCGCTGTCGTGGCAACTTGTTTGTTCTGCCGTCCGGCGTCCGTAGGCCGCCGGCTATTTAATGGCTGTGCTGCGTTTAATCCGCGATGGGTTCTTGGTCGGGCACTGGCATCGTGTCCGTCAGCCATTGATCGTACTTGCCCGCAATGTCGGCTTCCTCTGCGGTTCCTGCAAAGAAAACAAAGCGATACTGAAGTTTAAGCGTTTCGCCTTGCTTGAGTGTGTATTCACCTGCCCCGCGTTTGTGTTTACCCTTTTCAAAGTCGGAGATGCCAAAGGGGTTGGCTGCGACGAGGCCGTAGTCTCGTGCGTGCCACCAGGTGGGGTGCCGGAGGTTAGTCGGGTGGTCGAAGATCGCGACGCCGCATGTTTTGCCATCGATGACGCCCCAGTAGGCGACCCACTTAGCACGCTTGCCCCAGATAGCGTTGTCTTTTTGGCCGTTACTATTGATGGCTTTGCCGGTGGCGACTTCACCCTTGAGGCGGAGTGCAGGGTGAAGGCGGAAGGCCATCATGCCTTCCTTCGTGTCGCCGAAGACGAGTTGCTCGATGTCCTTGGCCGGGCTGATCATCGTGTGGTAATCGATTGTGCGTGAACCATCGGGCAATACGGCAAAGCTGTACCGCACCGGTGCGTCAGCAAGGACCTCGTCTTTGCCGGTCAGCCAGTTCGTGTTGAGCAGTGTTTGAGCGGGTTTTTCTTTTGCGGAAGAGGCGACCGAACTCGGGATCTTGCCCGTGTTCTTTCGGCTGTGCCAAAAGTCGGTGCCGCTGACTTTGCCGTGAGCGAACCAGAGCGATTGATGGTGTGGGTGGTCGTCAGACTCGTTTTGGACGTCCTTGACCATCGGGTAGCTCCGTGTCATATTTGCGCCGGTCGGCCCAATGATCGGGAAGAGGAAGGGCTTGGTGTAGGCGGGGTAGCCTTCGATTTCGCCGGTGATGATGTTGGTAAAGACTTCGCCATTGATCGTGACCGTGCGAATGGTTTTGTCGGCGTTGTCTATGCTTTCGATCTTGCCAGCGAATGCGGACGTAGGCAACAACGCTAGCGTCGCGGCAGCGGTCAGCGTGTACAGTTGTTTTTTTAATAGATTCATCTGGTCTGCTTTTCGTCCGTTAGTCAAAACTTTGGCGAAGCACTTCCATACTCTGCCTTGCGATCGTCGGTGCATCCGGCGTGTAATCAAACACCTCGACACTGACCCAGCCGTTGTAGTTGGTTTCTTCGAGAGCCTTAGCAATCGGTGGGAAGTCAATCTCACCCTGGCCCGGGCCGCGGAGGTTGGGGTCGTTGGCGTGGAAGTGGGCGGTGTAGGCTTTGCAGTCGCGGACGATGTCGGGGATGGCTTTGTCTTCGCTAGCCATCGCTTTGACATCGAGGTGAAGTCGGCAGGCGGGATGATCGACACGCTCGATGAGCGCGATGGTTTCCTCGGCCGTCGTCATGAAGTTCGTTTCGCTTGGGCCCAGCGGCTCGAGCGCGAGCGTCACACCCAACGGCCCCGCGACTTCGCAGACGCTTCGTAGTACATCGGCCGCGCGTTCTGCTGCATCGTCGTAGTCTTCGCCGGGCTCAAGGTCGCGCTGCTTCGGGCTGCCCCAGACCATCACTTCACCGCCCATCGCGGCGCAGAGTCGGGCGAGATGTTCAACGAATGATGCGGTCTTTTGCCGGACGACGCCGTCCTTCGTGGTGAGGTGTAGGCCATCGGGTTTGACGAGCAGCCAGTGCAGGCCGACAACATCAAGGCCGTGGCTGCGGACTTGTACGCCGATGGCTTGGGCGTCTTGCTCGGTGATTTCGCGTGGGTCAGGGTTGAGTGTGAACGGTGCGATCTCGACGCCGTCGTACCCCGCGGCCTTCATGTCGGCAAGGGCTTCGTCCAAAGGCGTGTCGCCATAGGTCTCGTTGCAGATCGCAAATCGGGGCATGGCAGGTCCTGTGTCGGCTTTCGTAAGACGGAATCAGCTTAGAGAGCATACAGGATGCGTTGCAGAATTGAGATTTTGCTTTCAGTTGTAGGCGTCGCTTGATGCGGTCGTGCCTACGCTTGTTCACGAACGAGGTCGAGTGCTTTGCTCAGGTTCCCCTGGGCTTGTTCAAAGATCGCTTGAGTATCGATGCTCTGGCGTTGTGTCGGGAGTGTCTGCTCGATCAATTGTTCAAGCAGCCCAGGTGTTGGCTTGGGCTTGGCGAGTGTCGTGAAGACGGTCTCACGGCTGGCGGTGACAACGATTGCGCCAGCGTTAAGCGTGGCGAGCCAAACCCATAGTCGAGCGGTGCGTGGCAGGTCGCCGTAGCCATCGAGCAGCAGGGCATCGGTCGGCCGAGCTTGGCGGATGATGCGCTTCCAGTCTTTTGGGAAAGTGCCGCGCTGATCCGGATGCATGATGAGGGGCAGTGGGGTGAGCCCGTGCTCCATAAGCTCGTCGCCGAGGGTTTGGAGCATGATGGACTTGCCGCAACCCGTCGGCCCGCAAATTGCCCCACGATACCCTTGCCACTCAAGCCGTTTGGCGAGGGTGTGCATCTCGTTCCCGCAGGCGATGTAGCCAAGCGGATTGGGCCGCTTTGCTTGTACCGGTGCCGGTGTCGATGCTTTTTGCACGGGGGGCGGGATCTGCTGTGTCGCTTGCATATTGATACATCGGCCGAACAGGGGTGGATGTGAATGCTGCTCGCACCCGGTCCACCATCATAAAAAAGCCCACACCTTTCAGTGCGGGCTTTTTGTGATTTTGTTGAAAATTATTGGATTGAGGCCGGTTTTATCCAGACGTGCTGGCTCTCAACGCCGTCAGCTTTACTTGGCGGAGGCGAAGAGCTCGCTGACTTTGGCCCAGTTCACCACATCGAAAAACGCACTGATGTAATCAGGACGGCGGTTTTGGTAGTTGAGGTAGTAGGCGTGTTCCCAGACATCAAGGCCCAGGATCGGCGTGCAGCCCGAGCAGCCGTCGAAAGGCATGACGGGGTTGTCTTGGTTCGGGGTTGAGCAGACGCAGAGCTTGCCATCTTTCACGCCCAGCCCGAGCCGAATCGGGTCGCTGCGGCGTTGGAGAAGGTTTCTTTGAACGCGTCCATGCCGCCGAGGTCGCTTTCGATCGCTGCGGCCAGCTCGGCTGAGCACTCGCCGCCTTCGCCCTTAGGCGCCAGGATGGACCAGAAGAGAGAGTGGTTGGCGTGGCCGCCGCCATTGTTGCGGACCGCGGTCTGCTTGTCGGCAGGGAGCTTGTCAATCATCGCGCACAGCGCCCACGGGCAGCTCGGCAGGTCGTCGTGACCTTCGACGGCGGCGTTGAGCTTGGCGACGTAGCCAGCGTGGTGCTTGCCGTGGTGGATTTCCATCGTCTTGGCATCGATGGAAGGTTCTAGAGCGTCTTTGGCGTAAGGAAGTTCGGGGAGGGTGTAAGCCATGGGGTTCTCCAAGGATTTTGGGTGAAATTGGTCGTATGGGCCGCTTTAGCCCGGGATGTCACTCTAGAGGGCTTAACCAATCCGGTCAAACCGACCATAATCTTTATGAAAGAATGAATCCATTCGCTAAAAACGGTCGAAATCGCTTTGAGAAGCGTTTTAAGATGTTCATAAAAGTTTTTTATGATAATTCAAAGAACGTTCTGGACGTTAACTCAATTTGTAATTATTCTAAGTAAGTGGAAACAAATTGGATCGATTCGCCGTTTAGTCAGTGTGTAGCTCCCCGAGGCTTGCCTCGCATGGAAAGGATGCCCAGATGAAACAGATGACCCCAGACCATTCCCCCCTTGCACAGATGGCGACTCGTAGTGGACTCCGAGTGGCTAGCCGTGGCCGTCGGCTGTCGCCTCGTGATGAAGCCGATCTTAAGCTGGTCCTTCATAATAAGTACGAGTACATTAGTTCGGACCTATTCGACTTGCCCGAAAATCAGGCCATGGCCCGTATCTTCGACGAAGCGCCGGACATTCAAAAGCCGGACACCTCCTGGTACCACCCCGTCATGGATGCGAAGGACTCGATCTCCCGGCAAAAGCGAAACACCGGCAGCCTTGTCCTCACCGCCAAGGAAGAGCAAGCCTTGTTCGTCCAGTACAACTACTGTCGATTCCGTGTCTGCCTGATTCGTGATGAGCTCCTCGACATGGCCGACATCGATATCGACATGGCCTTGGAGATGCTCCGTTGGTACCGCATGGCTGACGCACTACGTGATCAAATCGCGCAGACCAACCTCGCACTTGTCCTCGCGATGGCCAAGCGTACCCGCATGAGCGAAGTGGACTTCGGTGACCTTGTCAGCGAAGGCAATATGGCCCTGCTCCGTGCTGTGGATAAGTTCGACGCGAGCCGTGGCTTTAAGTTCTCCACCTATGGCTGCCGAGCGATCCTCAAAGCCTTTAGCCGTGCCGGCATGAAGCTGAGCAAGCACCGCAACCTCTTCCCGACCGGGTTTGATCCCGAGTTCGAGCGTTCGGATTACATGGAAACCAAGCGTGCGTCGGAAGAGGACGACTGTGCAGACGAGGTCAAGCAGATCGTCGAAGGCAACCAGTCGGCACTGACCAAGATCGAGCAGCAGGTCATCAAGCACCGCTTCAAACTCGTCGGCCCGGACGTTGCGAACGAGCCCGATCCGCCGATCAAGCGCGACGACGGCAAGCCATTGACCCTGCAGCAGGTCGGCCAGATCATCGGTGTCACGAAGGAACGTGTCCGCCAAATCCAAAACGGTGCCATGGCTAAGATCCGCGAACGCCTCGAGACCGGCTACCTCGCCTAATCGCTTCAACGATTCCTGTTCAACAAAACTAGTTGTGAGACCCGCGGTGCTTGTTCAGGCCGCGGGTCTTTTTTTATCCCCACCGCCCAGCACCACCACCTCTGCGACGTGACACAGAACCTGTAGGTAACGCGCTCTTCATGCCCGGCCGCCAAATCCCCCACGCGCACAACCGGCGCGCCGCCGCGCACAGCCGCCCAAGCCCACCGCGTTGCGACAGCATTGCCGTGGGATCAAACGCCCCAGATCATCCTCATCCAGCCTCCCCCTCATACAAGCCCCAGCCCCGATCCCCGCGCGCACAACCCATACACCTCGCCACCCTCGCAACGCACGCAAGCTAATCCGCCATCGCATCGATCTAATCCCCACCGTTCTCCTGCACCGCGTATGTCACCGCCCGCCTCGACCTCTCCCCCCTTCGGGCTAGACATCGGTGGAGAAAAGGGGTCGGGAGTCGTTTCAGGCGTCCTTTCGTGGTCGGCCCGGTCCACGCAGCGACAGGCCCATCTTGGCTGCCGTCTGTTCGACCCAGTTTTGTTTGCCAAGCGGCCTGCCGTGCTTCACGCACCGTCGCATCGCATCGAGTTCCTTCTGAGTCTGGGCCGAGTTGACGGTCCGCAGCCACTGCCTCGGAACGCCCCCAGACACCGGCCAAGCTGCGAGGCGTGACCGTACATCCCCCGGCCCTTGACGCCTCGCGTGCAGGCTTGACCACAACCAATCCTCGGCCCGCTCGACGAAGTTGGCCCGAAGCGCGTTGCGCTCGACGTATCGGGCCGCGATCATGAAATGGGCCTCATCTTCGATCGGAAAGCTTTTGAACCGCCCTTGATACACCGGCCCGGTCCCCTCGGTGTGGTAATGGGCGTGGTAACGCTGAGTGTGCGTGACGGTCAGCAGCCGCATGAACTCGGAGAGATCTCCGCCGCGCTTGGGCCGAAGCAGTAGGTGCCAGTGGTTAGGCATGAGGCAATAACAAAGCAGCTCGACATCGGGCTTGCGATCGCAGGTTTCGATGAGCACCTGCGTGAACGCCTGGTAGTCCTCGGGCTTGTTGAAGAGGGTCATCCGACCCACGCCGCGGTTCAGGACGTGATAGACGTAGCCGCCGGGGGTAACGCGATTGGCTCTGGGCATGATCAGAGTGTAATGCCAGGCGGATCTGCCGTCAAAACGACTCCCGACCCCTTTTCTTTCCCAACAAAACTAGTTGTGAGACCCGCGGTGCTTGTTCAGGC
>JBGCDC010000267.1:0-3597 GCA_045105055.1 Phycisphaeraceae bacterium
AGGCTTTGCGACAACAACTCCTGCAGCAGTTCGAGTACTTCGACAAGCTACAAGCCGAGGTGTGGCAGCGGTTTGAGAAATAGGGACTTGATTTCATTCAGAGACGCGGAGTCAAGGCAAGTTGGAACCGCAGATGAACGCAGATAAACACAGATCAATCATCTACTCGATTGAGTACCTTTATAAACGCTCCATGCCAATCCAACTCTTTAAAGTCGGCAAGTTCTGACTCTGCCCGGTAAGTGACGCAGATACCCAATCGTCGACCACCCGATGTGAGGGAAACAGATTCCAAAGCGATAATTTTTCTCCCTTCAAGTGACGGCGCAATTAAACATTGCGCAATTTGATCTCCGACTTGAACAGAGCCTTGCGTAATGTCACCCGATAAAACAAGATATGACCGACCCCGTATTGAGAAGGCCGCTTCTGTACGGAAAAGTGATTTGTCTTGCATCTGCGTTCATCCGCATTCATCTGCGGTTTCAAAAAACGAATCAGATTTTCTTGACCAGCACCATCTTCGCATCGTCGGCGGACTCGATATGTAGCTTGCCTGCTTTGATTTCCCAAGCGCCTTTTTCGCCTTCAGGGTTTTCTTTAGGCTGAGGGATCATGATGATCGTTCCGTCTGCGGTCGCGCTGTATTTGATTTCGACTTTGGTGGTCTTGCCGTTGGGCCCGGTGACTTCGCTGGATAGGGTATCGCTATCGACGAAGGTCATAACGAGTTTGGCAGGGGCTTTGGGTGCCTTGCCGTTGATCGTCTCGGCGACCCAGGTGCCACGCAGTTGCGGCAGCGCTTCGTCGGCATGAACGAACGCGGGTGTCAGCAGCATCGCGATCGTAAAGAGCAAGGTGGTGAGGGTCGTTTTCATCGTTGGCCTTTCGCGTTGGGGGCAATTCACATGAAGTCTTATCGGCAGGCGACGGGTGGTGTGTTTAGCCAACAAACGCGTTGCCGACTTTTCGAGCACGTACAGGCTTGTCGAGATCGACGTTGAGCGCGATGCCGGTCTCGACGAGCAGATTCCAACCCGCTGCCATATGCGCGAAGCCGGTGTACTGGCCGCAGTCATTGACCTTAATCGTAGGAAAGCGCGTGTCGCGCGAGCTGATCGCGATGATCTTCACGCCGACGCCTTTGACGAGCACCTCGTCGAACTTCGCTTCTTGATTCTCGATCGGGTCGATCCACAGGACGACGTCGCCCGCGTTCATGACTTCTTCGATGCCGTGCGCCGCGTAGGTGCCTTCGAGGAAGTCGCTGGGCTTACGGGTGATCTCGTTGGTTTTGAGCGTGAGTTCTTCCGCGACGCCGTCGTTCGGCCCGGCCCAATAAATCACCGGGCTCGCTGCGATCGTTTGCGTGATCTCATCGGGCACCTCGGCGGTCATCGCGTCGTGCATCGCGACCGCGATCGCCTTGCGGTAGTCGGCGAGCTGTTCGTCATCGACCGCCACCTCGATCACCGCTTGCACGACGAGAGCTTGCTCGATCACACTCTTGGTCGCGGCGACAGCGCCTTCTTCACCGCAGCCCAAAACGACGCCGTGGTTTGCAGACTGTTGTAGCACCGAGTCGGCGAACGCGGCGACACTAAAGCGCTTGTCGTGGCCTGCGGCTTCGAGTTGCTTGAAGAGCTGGACCACCTCAGCGGTTCGCCCGGAGTTACTCGCGGCGAGCACCGCCCAATCGACAAGAAAGTAGCCTTGCGCCTGGCAGCCGGCCTCGGTGTGAAGTTGTAGGCCGTAGCCGCGTTGCCGGGCAACCTTGATCGCGTGCTTGGCGGGGAACAGCCGCGACGACCCTTCGCCGGTAAGCATCAGCTTGCCCGCTTGCTTCACCGCAGCCGCGATCGGATCAGCCACGGTCGGATCAAAAGCCTTTACGACTTCCGCTGAGGCGAGCATGTCGGTACATAGATTAAACGCTTGGTATTTTGAATCGGTGTTGTTCATCTTCTCTTTCGAGGGCTTGTTGTCTAGCGTTGCTTCGTCGGAGCGAATTTGTTGCTTTGGATGACGGTCTTCGTTGTCTTGAGCATCCCAGATGGTTGCGCGAGCACGCCCGCCTGATTGTCTGTAATCAATCCGTCATCAAACACAATCATCGCCTCAGGCACATTTAAATTGGTTCGGAACAACGGCGTTGTTTCATACTCGGTGCTGAGTTGGTTCTTAGTTACGAAGCAATTTTTGAAATGAATGCCGACGGTATTGTTGAAGACGAAGCCATAGAACTCGCGGTTGTTTTGAAAGGTTGCGTCCGCGAAGAGGAGGTCTCGGCTCTCGTTGGCCGAAAGGATGCCGTAGGTGCAGTCTTCGATGATAGATTGATCAAAGCGTAGGCCGTGGACGTGATCGAGTGCGAGCCCTTCGGTGCCGCAGCCGTAGAGCTGGCTGTGTTGGATCGTGATGTTTTTAGACTGCTTGATGTGCACGACGCCGCCGCGGCAATAGCCCGGGTCCGGCGCATGGCCGAGCTTGAGCCGATGCAAAATAAGCCCGTCGCATCGCTCAAAGCCGAGGACATGTGCGTAGGCGAAACGCGTGACGAGATGCGCCCGCTTGGGGCCTGCCGAGCGGATGGTCAACCCCGGGCAATCGCGGATGATCAGCTCGTGCTCATCGCGCAGCGGATTGACCCAATAGTAATGATCAGACACGCCGCGCCTGGCTTGATCAAGCCGATAGGTCATTTCAGGTTCAAGTTCGATGATCCGATTAGGCCCAATCGCATCGACGAACGCATCGACCGTTTTAGGGCTGTAGATCGGCCGATCATCATCGTGACTGATCGGCTCAGCCGAGTGACAACCCGTCAGCGCTACAGCCAAAAGCAGTAAGCCAAAAACGTGTAAAAATCGCTTCAATCGATCAATCTCGAACATGCCGGTATGGTAACGTGTCCTCCCCATGAGCTTCCAATACGCACGTAAATCAACGCACAAAGTCCACCGCTACGACACGCTCGAAGGCATCACCGGCAGCGCGGATGTCTCCAAAGAAGTCTGGCTGTTCGCCTGCCCGCATGACGACGACATCGCCATCGGCGGCGGGTTATGGATGAAGGCCGCATGCGAAGCGGGAGTCGAGGTCCACCTGCTCGCAGCGACGGACGGCCGAATGGGCTATTGCTCGCTAGACGAAAAAGAAACGATCGCGCAGACACGCGCCGCAGAGCTGCTCAAATCTTGCAAAGCCCTTGGCCTAGCCGACGAATCGCGCATCCACCTCCTGGGCTTCCCGGATTGCAACCTGTCGCAATACCTCGGCCGACGACCCGCCGTGGCAGGCGACCCACAGACCGCGGGATACACCGGGCTACAAAACGCGTTCGTACAGCAGCTACGCGCGATCAGGCCGACGCGATTGTTCATGCCTTCGCCGATGGACTATCACCCGGACCATCAAGTCGTGCACAACGAGATGCAGATCAGCTTGTTCCATGCCGCGGGCGAGATCTGGCCCGAGCTCGGCTCGCCGACAGACGTGCCTGCCGTCTACGAGCTAGCGATCTATTGCGACTTTCCCGACCCGCCAAATCTCCAGCTCAAGTGCACGCATGACCAGTTCCGAGCCAAGCTCGACGCG
>JBGCDC010000268.1:0-3074 GCA_045105055.1 Phycisphaeraceae bacterium
CTGTGGCAACGTTATCAAGACCTGCTCTGCGACTGCGGCGACCTCGGCATCGCGCTCGATGTCTCGCGCGTCCCCTTCGGCGAGGATTTTCTCACGGGTATGCAGCAGCCGATTCAAGAAGCCTACGACGCGATGGCCGCGCTCGAGGCCGGCGGGATCGCCAACCCGGACGAAGGCCGAATGGTCGGGCACTACTGGCTTCGTGATGCATCCACCGCGCCGACCGAAGAGATCGCCAAGGACATCACCAAAACACTCAAGAGCATCAAGCAGTTCGCCAAGAAGATCCACGACGGCAAGACAACCCCGCAATCCGCCAAGAAGTTCACCGACATCCTACAAGTCGGCATCGGCGGGTCTGCGCTCGGCCCGCAACTTGTCGCCGACTGCTTGGGCACATCCAAAGACAAGATGCGTGTGCACTTCCTCGACAACACCGACCCGGACGGCATCGCGCGGACGCTTGGCAACCTCAAGAGCAAACTCAAGAGCACGCTCGTGCTCGTCGTCTCCAAGTCCGGCGGCACCCCCGAGACGCGCAACGGCATGCTCGAAACCGAAGCGGCGTATAAAAAAGCCGGGCTGAAGTTCGGCCGACACGCGGTGGCCGTCACCGGCGATGGCTCCAAGCTCGATGACTATGCCAAGAAGGGTAAGTGGCTCAAGCGATTCCCGATGTGGGACTGGGTCGGCGGACGCACCAGCGTCATGAGCGGTGTCGGCCTGCTGCCCGCCGCGCTGCAAGGCCTGGACATCGACGCGATGCTCGATGGCGCGGCAGAGATGGACCGGCTTACCCGTGTCCGTGATACCCGCAAAAACCCCGCGGCGATGCTCGCACTCATGTGGCACTTTGAGACGGGCGGCAAAGGCTTCAAAGACATGGTCATGCTGCCGTACAAGGACCGACTGCTGCTGCTGTCGCGCTACCTGCAACAACTGATCATGGAATCGCTGGGCAAGGAACACGACCTCGAAGGCAACGTCGTCAATCAAGGCATCGCGGTCTATGGCAACAAAGGCTCGACCGACCAGCACGCTTATGTGCAGCAGCTCCGCGATGGGCTGAACAACTTCTTCGCGACGTTTTTGGTCGTGCTTCAGGACAACGCGCTGGCGGATAAGCCGGTGAAAAAGTCGCTGCAAGTTGAGCCGGGCGTGACGAGCGGCGACTACCTCAGCGGGTTTTGGCAGGGCACGCGGTCGGCGTTGTACGATTCGGGCCGATCGAGTCTGACGCTCACGCTGAACCAACTCGATGCGAAGACACTCGGTGCCGTGATCGCGCTCTATGAACGCGCGACCGGCCTGTATGCCGAGCTCGTCAACGTCAACGCGTACCACCAGCCCGGCGTCGAAGCGGGTAAAAAAGCCGCAGGCGTCGTGCTCGATATCCAAGACAAGGTGCTGACGAAGCTGAGCAAGAACACGAAAAAAAGCTACACCGCCGACGAATTGGCCGACGCAATCGACGGTGCCGAGTCTGTCGAGACCGTGTTCCACATCCTTGAGCACCGCGCAGCGAACAAGCAAGGCGTCACCAAGAAAGACGGCCGTTACCGCGCGTCTTGATCGTCTGCTGGCTTGGGCGTAAACACGCCCTGCTTCAGCGCGATGAAGAACGGATCGCTCAACGCATAAACCTCGCCCATCGGCCAAGCCGCGGTGCGCCGTTCGTCTGCCTCGATAATACTGCCCGGTTGTGGCTGCCCGGCCGTCATGGTCCGTAGCGATAGCGTCGGGTTGGATCCCTCTGTTAACGCGGACAAGCGCGAGGGCCAAGCCGCGTCAAAAGTTCGGCCTAGCGACGCCGCCGCGGTTCGCCGCCACACCACCGACTCGCTTTGTAAGCCGTTGAGCATCGCCGGGACCGCGTCGTATTCGCCGCCCCACGCTGCCGCGTCTGCCGCATGCAAACTCACCCAACGATTGCGTCCCCACACCTGCGCGAGCGGATCGCCCGAGCCTTCACCCACCAGCGCCAGGGCCCGCATCGCTGCGCGTCGGCCGAGCAGGTCATCAACCCCCACGACTTGGCCGGGCCGAGTCAGGTAGCGTGTCGCCGGGTCGACCACGCGCTCTTCGCCAAGCATCGCCAGCGCGAGCAAGCCATAGCCCAGCACCACTTCGTCGCCGGCCTGCAAGTTCCCTAGCTCGATACTCAGCTCCGCCTTGTAACGCACATCGCCAGACAGGCCGAGCGCCAGCGCACATGCCGCGCGGTAAGACTTCGACTCGCGTCCGTTCGCGACCGCACGCATCAGCCGAGTCCCGAAGCGGCGCTTAAGCCGTTCGATCTCGATCGCACGATCCGGACTGACCGGCCGCTGCGCGTTGAGCGCCGTCCCTTCCGTCGCCCGACGAATAAGTAGCCCCGTCGCCAGCGCCGCGTAGCCACGCACCTCGTTGTCCGATTGCCTGACGAATAGATCTTTCTGCGTTGGCTCTTCGCCCTCTTCGAGCTCCGCCAGCACGCCGGGATCATCACTCAAAAGCGACGCAAACCCGCGCAGCTGGTTGTACAAGAGATCGCGATCGCTCTGCGTCCCATCGCAATGCATGAAGTACGCGATCGTGTCGAAGCCGCGATTAAAGTCCATCGCTTGTGCGCTATTGCCCGGCACCATCCGCCGAAGCAATTGCGACAAAACAAAACGCTGATCTTCCGCATCACTAGGGATCGGCTGCTCCGCGAGCGCGAGGGCCGCCGCGACGCGAGTCTCCATCGCCAAGCGCCTCGGCGTGCTGCCGTATAACCCCTGCTCCGGCAATTGCGACAACGCGCGATAGCCCGGCCAATCCCGTACATCCGGGTGATAACGCAGCACATCAACGAGCCAATTGGCCCCACCACTCCGCTGAGCGTATGCGGAATTGCCTAGCACCTGACTGATCAAACTCGTGCCTGGCAGCTTCGTCAAAACCGCATCAAACGCGACATCCACCGACGCATCATCATGCCGAGTCATCGCCCAGATGCACCATCGCTTGGCTTCTATTGATTCGTTTGGATCGTCAAGCCGAGCCAGCAACCATGCCGCGTGCACACGGTCGAGCTTGGTCATTAGCCCGAT
>JBGCDC010000269.1:0-5736 GCA_045105055.1 Phycisphaeraceae bacterium
GCCCGTGGATGCACCGCGAAGTATTGCCCGCCATGATCGAGTCTTGGCGCAAAGGGTTTGCTGACCCAGAGCTGCCGTTCTGCATCATCTCGCTTTGCACCGACGGCGAGCCGCAGACGCTAGACAACTACAGCGAGAAAATGATCGACCTGGGTATCGAGGTGCGCGAGGGGCACTACTTAACGTTCATGGATTTCTACAACGCTGGCGATAAGAACATCGGCTTCGCTAGCAGCTACGACCTGCGTCGCGCGTGGTATCACCCGCAGGTCAAGATCCCCGCTGGCGAGCGTGCGGCGCGTTGGGCGTTGGCGACGCAGTATGGTTACAGCGAGCGCGATGCGCCGTGGAAGCCGCCGGTGATCACGCAGATGAAGAGCGAAGACGGCGCGATCATCCTCACCTTCAATCAACAGGTCGGCGATCAGAACCGCGGCGCGATGGTCGGCTTTTCGATCGCGGGTAAGGACCGTACCTTCCACCCTGCCACAGCGGAGCACGTACAAACCGGCGTCGACGGGCGGAACCGCCCACAATTCAATAAGAAGATCGTGAAGCTCACGAGCCTAATGGTGCCTGAGCCGGTGGCCTATCGTTACGCGTGGGGGCGCAACCCGCTGGCAAACGTACAGTCGGAAGGCAACAAAGACTTGCCACTCGCGACGCAGCGCAGCGACGATTGGCCAGCCTACTCGGTCCCGCTGGGCGCACTACCTAAAAGCTCAGCGTTGCCTGTGAATCGCGGCGACATCATCAAATTACGTGAAGCACTTCGCGAGGTGGACAAGCGGCGTAAGCTCGCCGAGGCACAGCAAGTCATCCAAGAACTCGGGCAAGAGTAGCCGTTGGCATAATTGCTACAAACGTCATGATCGCTACGGTTTGGCATCGAACTAATACGCAGACGAAGGTCCGCCGATAAGTGTTAGGTATGCCGCGTCTACTCGCCCTGCTAATGCTGCTGTTATGCGTTTGCCAGCCCACCACCGGCCAGGCGCAGAGCGATGACGTCATTCGCTTTGAACCGACACCTGAGCTAACGATCTTCCGCAGCAAGCACTATCGCATCTTCACGAATCTATCGCAGCGCGAGACCGTGCCATATGGCCGACACATGGATGCGCTCTATGCGCAGTACGACAGGCGTTTCAGCGGCTTAAGCAGCAAGACAATCGAGCGAATGCCGCTGTACTTATTTCAAACGGAGCAGCAGTACGATCGCTTTCTACAAGAGCACGACATCGACGCGACGCATTCGGGCGGGATGTTCTTCGTGACACATAAACTCGAAGGCCTTGCGACATGGGTCGATGCACGCAGCAAGCGAAAAACGTTTGAGGTCCTGCAGCATGAAGGTTTTCATCAATTCGCATGGCACGCAATCGGATCGAGCTTACCAGTCTGGCTTAACGAAGGGCTCGCGCAATACTTTGAGCACGCAGTCATCGATAGAGATGGCCTGATGTCCCTGGGTATGACTAGCGGGGCAAGGATCGAACGAGTCAAGGCCGCGATCAATCAAGGCGACACCCTCCCGATCACTACGCTGATGCGAATCTCGCCTGAGCAATGGAGCAAAGTGCTAAGACGGCACCCCGATCGCGCGAACCTGCTCTACGCTCAGTCATGGTCGCTGGTCTACTTCATGATCCACAGCGATGATGGAAAACATCAGGCAAAACTCATCGACTATCTGAAGCGACTAAGCAAAGGTGACCGTACAGATGATGCGTTGCTCATGGCCTTCGGGGAACAGGGCTTAAAGCCCTTGGCCGATGACTGGCGACAGTTTGCTTTGAGCCAACAGCCTGACGATGTCGCGGCAGCGACCGAGCGGTTGGTCTTCCTTGGCACGGGTCTGCGATTATTGGCCGAGCAAGGCGAGGCGATGCCCACAGACCTCGATGGGCTGCGCGATCAATTACAGCAGTATGGGTTCCAACTACGACGCAACGAGATGGGTGTCACGCGTCGCTTATCTGCAGGAAACGAACGCATGTATCGCTACGAACGATCCGCTCAAACGCGCGACTTCGTCCTGCTCGCATCCAATCAGCCCGGTCTACCACCCCGCATCACCGCGCCCGGCCTAGCCCCCGAGCCCACGCTTGTCTGGACCCGTGATAACGATGGCAAGCTGGTTCAAGATATCGTCTACGACTAACGCTACATCGCCAAAGCATCAAGCGAACTTAGCCCCAAGGGCTCTTTCGTGAAGAACGGCTCAGCATACTTCACGCCGATCCGCGAGCCCATATAACTATTGAAATCACGGACCCACTCCACGACGCGTCGGTTCTTCACCGGCAGCACAAACTGTGTCTCATACGCCTTGATCGCCGCCTCCTTCGCATCCATCTGCTCAGTGATATCCAAGCAAAACGACGGGTCCGCCACCCAGCGCAGGTGCGTCGCGTAGTAGTAAAACAACCACTTCGGATAGACAGGCTCACCCGGCAGATCGATTTTCGTCAGCTTTGCATCGAACCGCGCATCCTCAACAATGCGTGTCACCGCGCGGTGATCCGGATGCGCGTCTTGTTCAAAAGGGACAAAGATGATGTCGGCCTGATGCTCGCGGATCACACCCGCCACCGCGTGGCGCGCTTCGAGCGTGTGCATGACGGATCGATTCGGTAAGCCGAGCAGTCGACGCTTCACGCCCATGATCTCGGCGGCATTCGTCCACTCGATCTCACGCTGCTCGGGAGAGCCCAACGGCGTCGGCTCACCATTGGTCATATCGAGCAGCAGCACGTTGTGCCCTTGCTGTGCCAGGCGAATGACCGTGCCGCCCATACCGAGTTCTTGATCGTCCGGGTGCGGTCCGACGACGAGGATATTGGCCATCGCTAAAACTCTCCAAGCCCGTTGAGTTGATAAACCTTTGGCACCGCGTGCCACGACTCGATCTTCTTACGCAGTTGCTTGACCTTGTCTCGGTGTTTCGCCGCAAGGTTGGTTTTCTCATGCGGATCATCGGCAAGGTTATATAACCTAACGGGCAGCGTGTCCCATACATGGATGTTGCGATAGGCCGTTTTGTTTTCGCCGGAGTAACGTACCATCAGCTTCCAATCGCCTTCGACCACCCACTGATATTGCAGTGTGCCGTCGGGGTTGCCTGGTGTCATATTATGGATCGCGTGGGTGACGCCGAAGACCGCTTTGCGTGCCTCAGTCGCTTCACCGTCCATCAGATTCAATCCCGGCAAACCTTGCGGCGTATTGAGTCCCGCCGCAGCCATAGCTGTTGGGAAGAGGTCAATCGCATGGGCAAAGTCTTTGCTCTTGCCAGGTGTCACTTTGCCTGGCCAGCTGACCATCATCGGCGTTCGTATCCCGTTCTCAAAAGGCGAGCCCTTGGAACGCATCGCAAAGCCTTTCCACAATTTTTGGTTCGGGTCGTCCTTGTTCGTACTCGTCGCAGCCCAGCCGTTATCACAGATATAGAGAAACACCGTGTTTTCACGCAGGTCGCGATCATCGACTAGCTTTACTAATTCACCGCAAGTCTCATCGAACCACTCGCACATCGCGTAGTACTTCGCGACGTCCATCGCTCGGCCCTCTTGCGTGTACTTATCCAACAACCGCTTCGGCGGATTGTGCGGGGTATGTGGCAGAAAAGGGGCGTACCAAACGAAGAAAGGCTGATCCTTTTCGATCGCGTGATCCATGAAGTCTGCGATAGGTTTCATCGCGCCCGGAATATCCGTGCCCTCGGTGGCTCGCTCGGCCTCTGCTGGTCGTCGGCCAATGATGAGACCGACGTCACCGTGGCGTCCGTTGCGTTTTGGGTCGCCGTGGGTCATGCCATGCGTGAAACCGCCGTCGGCATAGCTGCCTTCCCACCACTTGCCGGACTGGTGCGCGAGGTAGCCATTGGCAACGAGCGTCTTGACCATGCTCGGGTGCTTGTGAAACGCTTCCTGAACTTTTACATCGAGCCCGGCGCGGTCGTTGCGGCCATCCACATCATTTCCCGTTACACCGTGCTGGTGCGGGTAAAGCCCTGTCATCATCGTGGCCAATGACGGCCGACACAGCGGCGAAGAAACATAGCCTTTGGAAAATAACAAGCTGCGCTCCGCGAGCGCATCCAGATGCGGCGTCTTGATATCCGGATGCCCCATAAAGCCGTAGTCGCCCCATGCCTGATCATCACTCAAGATCAGCACGATGTTCGGCGGCTTCTCATCGGCAAACGCGGGCAAGCCCAAGCCAACGAGAACAAGCATGAGCGTAAGCAATCGTTTCATCATCATTCCTTTAAGACGCTATTGGAGCATTCCATCTTACCCGTAACGCACCCACTCCAGACACAAGCCTTGCGGCGGCAAGGTCGGCCCAGCGATCCTTCGGTCGGCCGTCTTCAAGATCGTATCAATGTGCGAAGGCGCAAACCGTCCCCGCCCTACGTCCAGCAGCGTCCCCGCGATGATTCGCACCGAGTTGTAGAGGAACCCGCTACCTTGGATCGTAATGTGGACCTCGTCGGGATAGACAGGATCGACAAAAACCATGCAGTCAAAGATCGTTCGCACCGTGTTCTCTCGGCCGTGCCCCGTTGCGGCAAAGCCTTCGATATCGTGCGTGCCGATGAGGCGCTGGGCCGCGTCATTCATCTTCGCCGGGTCGAGCTCCGACTTGAAATAGTGATACACCGCGTTGCGCACCCAGAGCGGCTTGTGCTCCGCATTAAAAATGCGGTAGCGATACTGCTTGTTCGTGACATCCCCGATGACATTAAAGTCCGCCGGGGCGAGTTCGCAAGAGCGCACCTCCATGTCGTCCGGCAGCCGCGCGTTAATCGCCAACGCCATACGCTCCAACGGAATCCGACAGTCCGCATCAAACATCGCCGACTGACCCAGCGCGTGTACCCCACTGTCGGTGCGTGATGCGCCCATCAGATGCAATTGCGCCTTGGGCGTACCTAGTAGCCGAACCAACACCGACTCAAGCTCCCCCTGCACCGTGCGCAAAGGCTCCTCCCCGGGTGGCTCCTGCTTCTGCCAACCAAAGAACGCGCTGCCGTCATAGGCGATGGTGAGTTTGTAGCGTTGTGATGCCATGAAATAGAACGACTACAAGTAATGCAATAGAAGCCACGCCCAAGCGAACCAGAACAGCAGCTTACCCCAACCGCGCGTCATCCACCGCCAAACCCACGGCTTATGCAAATCAGTAGAAAGCCGGGGCTCATCAACAGACGTCACACTCTTCTGAAACACAAGCCGTTGTGCGATCACCATGAGCGTAAGCAGCGCAGAAAAATAGAACAATGCGGTGACAAGTTCATCGATCGGGCCCCGAGAAACGTTATAGCGGATATAAATCGGCACAGACCCCGTGATCATCAAGAAAAGCCCCGTCACACACCAGCTCCCAAAAAACAGCCGAAGTAAAATGCCACCGTTTTGCACCGCCTTCGTAAATGGACTCGTAGCGCCTTGTCGAATCAAGAGTTCGCTATCAATGGCTGCGGACAAGTCTTCTTGCAGCGTGCCCAGTTTGTCATGGCCACACTTCCAGCACCAAGCCATCGTCGGATCAACGCACTCGTTGCAGTGTTTGCAAAGCCATGCTTGTAAGAGCGAATCATTCATTGAAAAAACGCGATCTACCAACCTAGAGAAGAAAAGTATTCGCGGTAGAACATCAATCCACCCGCGACAACATTGATCGCAAGACATAAACCCGAGATGATAATCAAAGCAACTATTTTTCGTT
>JBGCDC010000270.1:0-3468 GCA_045105055.1 Phycisphaeraceae bacterium
TCCGCAATATTAATAGTGAACTGCCATGGCAATCATTTACAAAGGAATCAAGTGCCCGATTTGCGATGAGACACTTGATACCAAAGAGAAATTTGTTGCAACCACACATTTCATAGGCGATGAAGCCGATCCGCTCTGGCGCTACTCCGACGCCGCCATGCACTACGCATGTTTTCAAGAGTGGAAACACCGCGAAACCTTCGTGGAAAAATACAACAACACGATCGGTAAAATCGTTTGGGGTAACGGCACTCGCCACCACATGAACGATGATGGCATCGTTGTGAGTATTATTGCCGCAGAAAGTAAAGAACCACCCGCTAATGTCGACTGAGGATGCCCTTCTAGGAATAAAAATACGACTTGATCCGCATCCGATTTGCCTTCCCCCGTGGCCCCCTGTGTCCTCCGTGGTAAAAATGCCTGAACTGCCACGACCTCTGCGCCTAACGATGACATCCAGCGCACAAACTTCTCACGACCGCGATAAGTGAGTCCTTTAGCATGGTGCTGCAAATGGTTCATTTTGGCTGAATTTGCACAAAAAGAGGGTTCGCCATTTCGCGTGATTCCTAAGTTTTTCTACGATTTAATGCATTTTTAACGGTGAAAAACAGATGCTGTGTGATAATATATTGGACAAAGTTATAAATTTTTGTCACTAAAAAATCATATCAACCAAATAATGGCGGTTGTCTGTGGGAGCTTAAGCCATGTCAGTCTTGTCTAAACCGCGTTTTGGCCTGTCTACTCGTATGCTTTTGGCGGGTCTCGCCGCAGCGACGGTGACGCCCGTATTGGCAGAGGAGATCAGCTTCGGCGAGTATCAACTCTTTGATTTCGACACCTTCGCCGAGGAAACGCGATACGGCTGGACCAGCGGCGACAAGCTCACGACCGACCTGAACCTGAGTACTCGGATCGGCGGCATCACGGGCAGCAGGAACAAGCGGATCACGCCGGCGGTTAAGGCATGGGGCGTCACGATCATCCCAGAGGTTCGTGCGGACACCCGCAGCGGTGCTCGGCTGACAAGTTCCTTGCAAGCGACGACGGGCGTGGTACTCGATGCGGGCGTCACCGTCGGCGGCGAGGGCTTCGCCGCAAACCTCCAAGCCGGCCCAACGCTCTACAAACCCGACACCGTGACCGCGGGCAAGTTCTTCCAGCTTCAAGGCGGCTCCGACGTCGGCCTCGCTTCGACCTTCGACCCCGGCCTGCCCAGGTTCGATGCCGGACTCGACGTTGTCCTCAATGGCAGCTTCGACAATAAGTTCGAGTACGGCCTGTTCCCCATCGCCAAGTATAAGGTCGGCGAATTTGGCTTCGACTTTGACCTTGGGTTCAATCTCTTTGACTTTGATTTCGATCTGAACCTGCCCTCGCTACCCAGCATCAACTTCCCTGATCTGCCCGACTTTGAGATACCGGCGTCGGAAGACGACAACACGCTCCTACGCCAGAAGCTGCCGCCGTCCAACCCCGCGCTGAGCATCGCCGAACTCGCGATCGACAACCCGCTCAAGACCATCGATACGACGACGGCCATCACCGATGACGGTCGGCTCACGACATCGACCACCGGCAGCATCATGCGCGCCGGCCTCGATATCGACGGCATCGCCACGGCACTCACCACCGGCGTCTCCTTCACAGGCACCTCCGTCAACATCGGCCCGGGCAAGTTTTCCTACGACGTGATCGACGTGAAGTACGGCGTCGAATTGGGCATCGATTACAAAACCGAGGTCGACCCATTCTTCAACGCGAAGCTCTCCTTCCTTGACAGCGAAGGCGAAGCGACCACGGTCTTAGTGAAGAACGAGGACGGCACGACCAGCGAGGTCACCAGCTACGAAGGCCGATGGGACGAGCTTCCAGAGATCGCGCTGCTCACCCGCGAAGACGTCACCGTCGATGTGGACTTCACCGATATCGAGGCGATGTTCAGCCACTCCGGCGCGCTGACCCTCTCCGATTACATGGAACTGCAAGCGCTCAAAGCGAGTGTGAAGGTCGGCAAGCTCAAAGTCGCAGGCTTCGGGCCCCTCTACTACCAAAAGTTCCCGCTCGCTGGCGAGTTCGCAGACTTCGAGCTATTCGACACCGAGTTCAGCCTCGGGTCCTTCGGCGTCGGTGACTTTTGGGACGGCTCGTTCGTGATTGAGACTGCCCCGATCATCGATGTCGCGTTGGTCTCCGCCACGGGCTCATTGACCAACGCTTCGAACTGGACCGTCATCGAAGACGGCTCGACGCCAACCACCCTCGCGGACAAGACGCTTGTGATCGGTGGCTACGAGGCCGGCGACATGAATCGTCTGGATGTGACGCCGATCGATTTCGTCGACAGTGGCGCGACAGCGTCCTACAGGCTCACCACACAAGAAACATTTCTCAATCTCATCCGTGAGTCAAGGAGCCGCAACCTCACACGCCCGGACGCTGACGAGGTCACACAAATCGACGGCCTGGTCGTTGGGCAAGGCTCGTCGTATCGTCTCGATGACGGCGGCGTCCGGCGATTTGAACTCAACCAGATCGACAACGACGGGTTGATCCAAGCCGACGGATTCCTAGAACTGAGCGCCGCAATCAACGAACTCGTTATTGAAGGCGATGGACAGATCGAGTTCAACTCCCCCGGCGAGATCGATGCTCAGACCCTTATCCACGGCGAAGGCCACACCATCAATTTCAACGCGTTTGCCGCGTCTGATCTCGTCGAGGCCGGCCTCGAAATCGAAGACTGGCCTGACCTAAACGTAAGCTCATCCATAGGCTTCAGCAAGCAATACCTGTTGAACCAACAGGTTGTAAACCCCAACAGTTTCAGCATCGAAACAGTCGCAACCGAGCACGCCTTTAACGTCAATCAACTCGACAACGCCGGCACGATCAACTTCGCCGGCAGCGACTTCTCCATCGTCAGCCCGTCGTTCTTAAACCAGACCACCGGCACGGTCCGCGTCTTAGGCGGCCAAACCCTTTCGCTCGACGACACGGGTGATTTCTTCGATCAGTTCCGCAACTCGGGCCTGCTCGAAGCCAGTGGCGCGGGAAGCACGCTCGAGATCAACCATACCCGCATTCGCGGCATCGTTGATGATGAAGGCGTCGCCCAGCAAGGCAGCGTGATCGCGACCGACGGCGGCACGGTACGGTTCACGTCGATCAGCTTGTCCATCAATGAGCAGGACATCCGGGCCGAGGGTGGCACGGTCACATTCGATGGGCTCGCGCAGCTTAGCAGTCAATCGACGCTTTACACCGACGCGAACGGCACGATCAACCTCGACGGCGGGCTCGACGTCAAGAGCCTGGACGACTTTGACATCATCAACGAAGGCACGCTCAACGTGAACAGCGCCGTGTCGCTGATCCCGGACATCAACTTGCCACGCGACCCCAACGCGCCGCGACCCGTGATCGTCCCGGTCGGCCTGACCAACACCGGCGTGGTCAATG
>JBGCDC010000271.1:0-4655 GCA_045105055.1 Phycisphaeraceae bacterium
CAATGGTTCTTAAGGGGATAGTAACAGGTTGGCGAAGAGATTCACTTCGCATAGGTGGCGGGCGGCGCGGGCACCTCGACGGTCTCGCCGAACGCTTGCGCTAAGAGCAGTTCTTGCTCCAATTTATGGGCGGCTTTAGAGCCAGTCGCCGGGCTGGCCGAGTGCCTACGCGAGGCGACATGCAGCTCGCGCTCGCCGAGGAATTTCTCTTGCAGGAACCGCTGAAGGAAGAACGGCCAAGCGCCTTGGTTTCGGGGCTCGTCTTGACCCCAGACCAAAGGCACCGCGTCGCCATACGGCGCAATCGCCTCGGCAAGCATCTTCCGCGGTAGCGGGTACAACTGCTCCAAACGAATAATCGCCAGATCGTCGCGCGCCATCTTCTCTCGGCGATCAATCAGATCGAAATACACCCGACCCGTACAAAGCAAAATCCGCTTGACCTTCTTGGGATCGATCGCACCGTCGTCAGGAAGAACACGCTGATACGTGCCTTGCTCTAAGTCTTCAAAGCTTGAGATACAACGCGGGTGACGCAGCAGCGACTTTGGCGTCAGCACGACCAAGGGCTTACGCCACTTACGGAGCACCTGTCGGCGAATCAGGTGGAACATTTGCGCCGGCGTCGTCGGCTGGCACACTTGATAGTTGTCTTCTGCGGCACTGGTTAGGAAGCGTTCGAGCCTTGCGGACGAGTGCTCTGGGCCTTGGCCCTCGAAGCCGTGCGGCAATAGCATCACTAAGCCCGACAGGCGTTTCCACTTGTCTTCTGCCGACGCGATGAACTGGTCGATGATGACTTGCGCACAGTTGACGAAGTCGCCGAACTGCGCCTCCCACATGCACAACATACTCGGCTGATCCAGCGAGTAGCCGTACTCAAAACCGAGCACGCCCGCCTCACTCAGCGCGGAGTTGAAGATGTCAATATTCGCTTGATCTTCAGTAAGGTGCTGGAGCGGAAAATACTCGTGGCCGTCCTTCGCATCGTGCAATACCGCGTGTCGGTGGCTGAAGGTGCCGCGCTGGCAGTCTTGCCCGGTAAGCCGAATGCCGTGGCCCTGGGTCAGCAGAGTCGCGAATGCCAATGACTCGCCAGCGGACCAATCCAGGGCCCGATCGCCCTCGGCCTGTTCCTTCTTCATCCGCATCAAACGCTTGTGCTTGGGGTGCAGGTTGAAGTCGCCGGGCAATTCGATCTGTTTATGAATCAGTGACTTGAGCGTGTCACGATCGACGCCAGTGTCGACATCGTCATTGACGTTTTCCTTGCCGCCGTGATACCCCGCCCATTGACCGCGCGGATCATCCGACCGAGGCTTGTAGGTTGCAGACTGTGCAGCGCTGAGCTCTTTCTCAAGAAGCTCGGTGCGACGCTCTGCAATGCGGTCCGCGTCAGCCTGCGTCACGCCGCCAAGTTCAAGCAATCTGGAGAGGTACGCGTCGCGCACGCCGGGCCGGCTGTCGATGTTCTCGTACATCTTCGGCTGGGTGTATCGCGGCTCGTCTCCTTCGTTGTGGCCACGTTTGCGGTAGCAGTACATGTCGATCACAACATCGCGCTTAAACGCCTGGCGGAACGCCATCGCGAGCTTGACGACCTGTGCGACCGCTTCGGGCGACTCGCCGTTGACGTGGAAGATCGGGCTCTGCAGCATCTTGGCGACGTCGGTGCAGTACTGCGTCGATCGCGCATCCTTTGGCCCGGTAGTGAAGCCGATCTGATTGTTGATGATGACGTGGATCGTGCCGCCGGTGTGGTAGCCCTGCAGCTCGGAGAGGTTGAGCGTCTCGGGGACGATCCCCTCGCCAGCAAACGCGGCGTCGCCATGGATGAGTAGTGCGAAGCCGAGGTCGCCGCGCGTCTGAGTCGTGGTCTGCGCATGGCAGCGGTCTTGCTTGGCACGCATTCGGCCGAGCACGACGGGGTTCACGAACTCGAGGTGCGACGGGTTAAAGCAAAGCGACAGGTGGATATTCTTGCCCGAGCGTGTCCGCCAATCGCCGGAGTAGCCGAGGTGGTACTTGACATCGCCCCCGCCCATGTAGAGCTCGGGGTCAACGTCTTCGAACTCGCGGAAGATTTTTTGTGGGCTCTTACCGAGGATGTTGGCTAGGACGTTGAGCCGACCGCGGTGGGCCATGCCGATGACGACCTCACGCGTGCCCTGCTCACCAGCGTGCTCAAAGCACAAGTCGAGCAGCGGAATCAGCGTCTCGCCGCCTTCGAGCGAGAACGACTTGGCACCGATGAACTTCCGCTGGATGAACTCTTCGAAAAGCGTCGCATCGGTCAGGCGCGTGAGGATACGGATCTGTTCTTTACGCGAGAGGTCAATCTCGTTGTGCGATTCCTCCATGCGCTGCTGCAGCCAGCGACGCGTGGGCAGGTCATCGATGTGCATGAACTGCACGCCGATCTGCCCGCAGTACGTCCGGTGGAGCTGGTCGAGCATGCCGCGCACGGTGCGCATCTGTTTGCCCGGCACGGTCGAGATCGTCTCGAACGGCTTGTCGAGGTCGTCTTGCGAGAAGCCATAGAACTCAGTGGTCAGCTCGGGGTGCGGCTGGGAGGGCTCGGCTTTAAGCGGGTTAAAGTGGGCGTAGTTGTGGCCGAGCATCCGGTAGTTACGGACGAGCATGTCGACGCGGTGCTGCAGCGGCCCATCGTGGCCCGCACTCGAAGGTACAGGCACAACGTGAACGGACTGGCCGTTGGTATTGGTCGGCGACTGAGCGGTCGTACCCGCCGGGTCGTAGATACTGCGCGGCGCAAAGCTCGGGCCAACTCCCGACACCGATCCATTGAGCTCGGCCTTCCAACTCTCGAACAACTGTTGCCAAGGCTCATCGACCGACTGTGGGTCGGCAAGATAGCGTTCGTATTGAGCCTCGGCATACACGAGGTTGCCAGCAGAAAAATCGGGCGATTGTGACATGGGCAATTCACTGCGACGCATCGGTCGGCGGGTTGAGGCGGGCCAGCATCAGCCAAAGACTCTGTCATAGAGATCGGCCAAATACGCTACAAAGTTTTATGTGCAGCGCTTCGCGTGATTCTACACGCCCCACGACGCAAAGCGAGCCGATCCACCCGCCAGTATGCTAAAAAAATGCCAGACCCTTTTCAGCCCGACACCCTCCTGCTCATTGCTCTTATCGGCCTGCTCGCAGGAACCCTCGGCGGGCTCCTCGGCGTCGGCGGTAGCGTCATCACCATCCCGGGCCTAGCGATCCTCTTTGGCACAGGTGAAAACCAACATCTCTACCAAGCCGCAGCCATGACCGCGAACCTCGCCGTCGCCATCCCCGCGGCACGACGACACCGAAAAGCCGGGGCGCTCGAGCCTAGCGTCCTGCGATGGATGCTGCCCGCCGCGCTGATCGCGATCGTGATCGGGGTCTTCGCAAGTAACCTGAGCGTCTTCAAAGACGAGGCAGGCGGACTCTGGCTCGGACGTATCTTGGCGGTGTTCCTCGTCTACGTCGTCTTCGTGAATATCCGCAAACTGATACACCTCCGCGCGGGCAAGCCACGCAACCACATGGACAACGCGAAGATCACGCCAGGGCGAACTATCACGGCGGGCGGCGTCATGGGCATGGCCGCAGGCCTGCTCGGTATCGGCGGCGGCGCATTGGCAGTCCCGCTCCAACAAATGCTCACGAAGATCCCGTTGCGCAACGCGATCGCCAACTCATCATTCGTCATGGTTTTCACCGCAGGCATCGGTGCGGCACTCAAGCTCGTCACACTCGATCAGCACTACCCCAACACGCTCGACGTCGCCCCCGCCTGGCAAACCGCATTACTCCTCGCACTCGTCCTTGCCCCCACCGCGATCATCGGCTCAGGTCTCGGCGCGAAACTGACACACACCCTGCCCGTTCAGTACGTGCGTATCGCGTTTGTGTTGTTGATGATCGCCGCGGCGTTCAAGATGGCCGCGATACCGATGTGACTAATTCGATGAAACGCTCGCCGCGCTGTTCATAATTTTCGAACTGATCCCACGATGCGCAGGCAGGCGAGAGCAGCACCACATCGCCGGGCTTGATGCGCTCTTGGATCGCAGTAACCGCGATCTCAAGATCGCCACATCGCACGACCTCTGCCGTCGCCGCAGGCCAACTCACCCCACCACATGACTCCGGCCGCACCGCCTCGGCAGACGCCGCGTCAGCGGCTGTCTGAACCAACCCCGCGATCGTCTCCCCCAACGCCCCAATCGTGTAAACCGCTTTACATTTTTCAGAAGCTAAGCCGGCAAGCGGCGTCATGTCGCTGCCCTTATCTTTCCCGCCAAGGATCAAATGAATCCCTGGCAAATCATCATTTTCTGTGAACGCCTCAATCGCCAACATCGCCGCCTCGGGCGTCGTACACTTGCTGTCATTGAAATAACGTACGCCGTTATGCTCGGCAACGAGTTGTAGGCGGTGTGGCAGGCCAGAGAAGTCGGCAAGTCTTTCTCTAAAGCTATGAGACGAATAGACCTGCTCTCCAAACTTTTCATCCGCGATAGCTACAGCTTGAGAAACTAAAAATGCTAACAGAGCGTTTAAATCATTATGTTTCCCAGGCAAACACGAGAAACGTCCATAGCCTTTTTCTACCGGCGACTTCTCAGCAACCATGAAACGGTATCGCTCAC
>JBGCDC010000272.1:0-7673 GCA_045105055.1 Phycisphaeraceae bacterium
TATAGCCGTAGCTGTAGCGATAGCCATACTTGTAGCCGTAGCCGCGTCCTCGGCTTCGCGGGTTGTCCGTGGCGATGATGCCGCTGACTTGTGCGTTGTAGCTGGTCAAGGTGTTGATCGCTTGCTCGACGAGTGGCCGAGGGGTGCGACGCATCCGTGCGACGACGAGGACTTCTTCACTCTGGCTGCCGAGGATACCCGCGTCGGCGAGTTGCAATACCGGCGGGGTGTCGATGATGACATGGTCGTATTTAGCGCGAAGCCCTTGGATAAGATGCGTCATTCGCTGGCTAGAAAGAAGCTGGACTGCTTCGTCGCTGACCATGCCGCCCGCAGCGATGATGTGCAGGGCCGAGTTTTCGACTTGCTGAATGATCTCGCTGACTTTCACATCACCACGCAGGTAATCGATCAGACCCGGGCGGTTCGCGTCACAGTTGAGCAGCTTTGCAAACGTTGGCAGACGCAGGTCGCACTCGATGATGATCGTCTTACGGTTACGCAGTTCAGCGAAGCTCATGCCCAGGTTGACGCAGGTGATCGTCTTGCCCTCTTGAGGCGTCGCGCTGGTGATCGTGTGGACGAGGTGGCGCTCGTTGTCGTGGCGAGCAAGGATCGACGTACGGATCGAGCGGTACTCTTCACTCATCGCCGAGGCTGGGCTTGTCATCGCGACGAGCCTGTCATCAACTTTGCCACGGAAGTGTCGGCCGAGTAGCTTGCTCCACCAGCTAGTCTTTTGCCCGTTATTGAGCTTCAAGATTGGCTGGTCGATACTGATGTCTTCGGTGAGCGCGTCACTCTGCGAGGTTACTTCTTGGGTGAAAGAGATCGGCTGAGCATCGCCGGTGTGTGTGATGGTTGCGTTTGTGTCATCGGTATCGAGGACGGTGTTGCCGTTCTCATCGGTACCCACGGAGAATTGCAAGTCAGCAAGGCGCAGCGGGGTGTCGTCGTCGTGCGCATCAGTTTGCGCATTGTCGGTGTGCGAATCGGCGAGTAGGTCGGCTAGACCGGTGGCGCTGTCGTTTGTGTCTTCGACAAGCGATGAGCTATCGGAGGTCTCGACGGGTGTCGGCTGTTCCTCAGGCGCGTCGCCGTTCTTCTTATTTAGTGCGTCAAAAATATAACCCATGATTCCAACTCCCAATCAGGCGGCCAGGCGGACCGTAGCGCCCGGAGGCAGGCCCGGCAGCATGTCTGCGATCACTCGCTCTGTCATTTTTCGGTTGATTGTGTCGGTCTTCTGCACCATACCTAACAGCAGGCAGTGGTCGCAGATCGCGTTAATCAGTCGCGGGATGCCGCCAGTAAATCCGGCAATACGATCGACCGCTTTATCGTCAAAGCGAACGTAAATTTCTTCGGCGTCTTCGCTGGCGACACTAATGCGGTGTGCGATGTAGTGCTTAACGTCGCCTGTTTTTAGCGGACGTAGCAAGCGTGCGATGATGATGCGCTGGCGAAGCGGGGCGAGCGACTCTTGGCTAAGCCGTTCACGAAGCTCAGGCTGGCCGATCAAAACGAGCTGAAGTAGCTTGGTTTGCTCGGTGTCAAAGTTGCTGATCAGGCGAAGCTCTTCAAGCGCGGCATCCGATAACGTCTGCGCTTCGTCGACGAACAAGACAACGGGCTTACCCGAGGCGGCACAGTGCAGCAGATGTTGCTCGAGCCGTTCGAGGCGTTGTGCGTGGCTGCCGTTCGTCGCGTCGGGTAGGCCCAGACGATGGAGCATATGTGTGATGAGTTCGTCGGCGGTGCGGTGGCCGTGGGCGAGTTGGATCACGGTGGCTGAGTCGCCACAGCGTCGGAGCATGGCACGAGAGACAGTGGTCTTGCCAGCACCGATCGGGCCAGTGATGAGAACGATACCCTTACGCAGACGGATGGTGTACTCGATCGCCGCCAGCGCTTCATTGTGCTGTTCACTGGCATAAAAGAAACGCGGGTCAGGCGTGTTCTCAAAGGGTGCCGTCGCGAGATGGTAGTACGTTTCGTACATCAGCCTTGGGGCTTGTGCTGAACCCGCAACCCGACTTCGGGTGTGGGATCAGATGCCTTCTCCGTTGAGTTGATGACCAGTGCATCTTTCGCCTGGTCCTTCAGTTTTTCCAACATGTCTGGTCGTTGTAGATCGAGATACAGCAGCGAACCAAAGCCTACGAGTACGCATGCCATCAGCACGGCGTTAGCCGGGTAAAAGATGCTGTAGCGGATTCGTCGCATGCGTTGGTGCTGTCGGGTGATCAGTTCGCTAACCGACCCAAGCACAGGGATCGTGGTTGTTTCAGCGACCTGGCGTGCGTTGCGGTAAGAGTCGTCGGTGCGGTAAGCGATAAACACACTCAGTGCACCTGATGCGATACCCAAGAATCCCGCGACGATGATGACTTGCATCAGGTTCGGGGAGATCGGAATCGTGACCGGCTCAGCCCGACGGATAAACTCCATCTGCACGCCGCGCTCGCCGGTCTCTGGGGTCAAGTAGTTCTTTGCCCGGCGACGCATGTCTTGGTAGTAATCCACGTCCTGCTGCGAGGTGTTTACAAGCGAGAGCAGCTTGCGATATTCCGCACGGACTGGAAGCATGTCGGCTGACATCAAGGACAGTTCATTGATCTTTTTGCGTCTTAGTGAAATCTGTTCTTTGATCGCATTGCGTTCGCCGTTAGCAGATGTCAACGCCAGTTCGAGCTCGGCCCGCTTGGGGTTAGGGTGCTCTTCGGTCGAGGTGATGACGTTGGATTGTGTGTTTTCGACCTGGGCACGCAGCTCGATCTCTTGCTGACGCAGAGCAATCACTTCGGGGTGCGTTTCGGTCATGCGACGCGTGGTCGTGTAGTCGCGGATGGTGTCTTTGAGTTTTTCGAGCTTGTTCTCAAGCCGAATCAAATCCGGATTTTTGCTGCGTACCGTTGAAGGAACTGTTTTGGGTTCGCTTTGTAAAACCTCTTGCAGTGAGCGTCGTTGGATTTCGAGCCCTTCGAGATCTGTGGTCAGCATCGAAAGCTGTTCCTGCGCTTCGCCCAGTTGGGTCTGTACGCTGAACGGCTGTTCAGGCAACAGCATCGCGTGCTCTTGTTCGAAAAGGCCGAGGGTTTTTTGCTTGCGTTCAAGCTCGGCCCGGTGCTCTTCGATGAGCTTGTCGAAGTACGCGATCGAGCTATTTGCTCGCTCCATCAGCGCATCGCGGGTGTTTTCCATATAACGGTCGACAAGCTCGTTGACAATCAACGCACTGATATGCGGGTCGTCCAGAACGAGCTGAAGACGGAGATTCATCCGAGTCGTGTCAGAGTATTCTCTACTAACGAGTAGCTGCTGCGTTACCGATTGTCGCAGTGTGCGCAGGTCGGTGTCGTTCGTGATGTAGCCGATCTCGCGCAGCTTGGGATCAAGATCATTGATCACCTGCGAGATCGCGTTGCTACCAGAGATTTCTTTGGTGACTGCTTGAAGTGGATCGATGTACGAATCACTTGCACCCCCGCGAATAGCTTCGATGAGTTCGGGCGCGTTTCGGCGTTCGAAGTAGGCGACAGCTTCGTACTTGCGTGGTAAGAACAAGCTGACAAACAGCACGATCGCGGTCACCGCAAACGCGGGCAAGACAAAACGCCAGCGGTGCTGAAGGATGACATCCCACAACTCGTAGATGGCTTTGGCTTGTTCTTGTTTGTTCGTTGCCATGATAATTGCTCCGCTTGTTGAAGCGGTATTGGGGTGATTACTCTGCGTTGTCGCCGTAAGGACGGTCGCCAGTTGCGGTTTCGGAAATTCTTGCCGGACCATTGATCAGACCAGCCAGCGGTTGCAATGGCATGAGCAGTTGCTCGAAGCTGATTGTGGCTTTACCGATGCCGCTTGGTGGAACATAGATCACGTCGCCTTCTTGAAGCACCGCGTTGAGCGTGGTGTCGCCGGTCCTGATCATGTGATCGAGGTTGACGGTCATGCGGGCACGCAGTTCGCCGTTTTCGTCGGGGCGAACAATTGCGATCGAGCTTGGGTCGGCACGGTCGGTGGGCTGTGCACGTGCGAGCGTGTTCATCACGGTATTTGAGCCGTTGTAGAAGTAAGCACCCGGCGATTGGACTTGGCCAAAGACAAAGATCTTTTTGCTTGCATAAATCGTGACGCGGCAGTTGATGTCAGCATCTTGGTAATAGAAGCTGGCACGCTGCTCGAGTTCTTGTTGCAGAGATTGAACCGTTCGCCCAGCGACGTAGACTCGGCCCAGCAGCGGCACGTTGACGAAACCGTCGGGACTGACTGCTTCGCGGTAGGTGCCGATTTCACGGACACGCGTCGAGCGGAACTCCAGCACGTCCGGCGGGCCAATCAGATACGGCGCATTGGACGCGGGCATTCTGGGCTCTTCGATGAAGGCGTGGTAGTCGGTGAACTGTGGGTTGCTCGAACAGCCAGCTAGCAGTAAAAGAACTGCTGCGCTAAGCGATGCCGCGAACACTGATCGGTAGTTGTGGATAGTTTGGAGGTTCATCTCTTGACTCTCGTTCAGCAGGCGGTTCGGTCCCAGAAGCGGGGCAGTGTTTTAAAGATCAGTTGGATATCGAGCGCGATCGAACGTTGTTCGAGGTAACGCAGGTCTAAGTCGAGCTTGCGACGCATGCCTTCAATGTCGTTGGTGTAGCCATTGACGACCTGTGCCAGCCCGGTGATGCCCGGCGTCGCGGCCAGGCGTCGGTCGACACCAGGAATATCTTTACGAAGGCGGTCGATGAGTTCGGGACGCTCCGGCCGAGGACCGACGAGCGACATATGGCCGCGAAGCACGTTCAGTAGTTGAGGAAGCTCATCGATATGGCTTGTTCGCATCCAACCACAGCCCGGGACGATGCGTGGGTCGTTATCGGAAGCGAACCGTGGTCCGTCCTTCTCAGCATCAGTCCGCATGGTGCGGAGTTTCCAGATCTTGAAGAGCTTGCCGTCTCGGCCGACACGGTATTGACGGTAGAACACCGGGCCGCCGTCGGTCAGCTTCACCCATGCCGCGGCGAACAGCAGGACAGGCGAGAAGAGCACTAGGGCAAGTAGAGATCCGCAAAGATCAACCATTCGCTTGGCGAGCTCAAAGCCTATGCCTGGCGAGGCGAACTCGCGTCGGCGTGCTTGTGACCAGTCGGTTTGTATGGCGTCGAAAACCGTCATGTTGGATACTCATCTGAGACTAGCCCCCCAACACCCTGCATCCTTCATGCAGGTACTCACGTTTGCTATCGTCGTGAGGGGGAGGCGACTTAAAGCCTCTGTGACGGTTGTATCGGCGCTGCCGGTAAGAACACCCGTGCCAGTCGGTAAGGCAACGGTTACCGGAACCAACCACGAAAGACCGCTCGTAAAGCCGTTTTGTAAAAAGATTTAGATTCTCGGCCGATCCTTTTTCACATCTTTCCTCGAACCAGTTACAATCTCTACCCCACGGGTCCATAGCTCAATTGGATAGAGCATCGGTCTTCGGAACCGACGGTTGGGGGTTCGACTCCCTCTGGGCCCATTCGATAAGCCCTCTGGAAACAGAGGGTTTTTTGATGCGCGTTGCAGCGGCGAGGCCTGAGCGGGTTAGAATTGGGCATGCCACTTAGCCAACGTTCTCAATATTCAGATAGTAAAGGGATGGGCCTAGTCAAGCTCGGCGGGGTGATTTGCCTCGCCGCTGTCGTCTTCGGCAGCATCTGCATGACCGTCGTCGCCACCATGGGGGATGGCGAGGACCCACCCAAAATCTTCGAGCAGATGGTCGCTGTGTCCACCGGCGTCTTCGTCCTTGGCATGATCATCAGCCTTATCGGTGTGATCATCTATGTCAACCAACCCGAACCACCTAAGCCGACCCTTGCAAGCAGCCTGGGCTCCTCGGCGTTCGAGGAAGATGATGACAGTACGGAAGAGGAGCAAGCCGATCGCGAAAAGGAAAAGCAAAAAGACGCGCTGCTCGAGCAAGCTGATCCCAACAAGCCCGACCCCTACGCCTCAGATCATCGGCGAAGAGAGTTTTAGAAAAACACCACATCGGGAGCGATCTTTGTTTTTAAAACAGCATGTCTTGTTACTAGCGGTGTGTTCAATTTTGTTATCGGTTGCCGCGCCAGCATCCGCACGATCCAAATCCAAAAACAGCAAGCCCAACGTCGTAATCTTTCTCGCCGACGATCAGGGCTTCGGCGATCTCTCGCTGCACGGCAACAAAGATCTCGCCACGCCACATATCGATTCGCTTGCGCGTGACGGCGTTCGTTTCGATCGGTTTTACGTCTGTGCCGTGTGCGCGCCTACGCGGGCCGAGTTTTTGACCGGCCGGTACCACCCGCGCACGGGTGTGCATGGCGTAACGCGCGGTGCCGAGCGACTCAACCTCGACGAATCCACCATCGCCGACGCGTTCAGCTCCGCGGGCTACGCGACCGGCTGCTTCGGGAAATGGCACAACGGGATGCAATATCCGTATCACCCGCGGGCTCGAGGCTTTGACACCTTCGTTGGCTACTGCTCGGGCCACTGGGGCGACTACTTCGACGCCGAACTTGAACGTGATGGCGAGTACTTCCAATCCAAAGGCTATATCACTGATGCCGTGACTGATGAGGCGATCCAGTTCATCGAGAAGAACAAGGATGAGCCGTTCTTTTGCTACGTCCCGCTACCGACTCCGCACTCGCCGATGCAGGTGCCGGATAAGTATTGGGACCGTCACAAAAACAAGCCGTTTAAGATGAAGCATAAGCAGGCCGACGACCACACCCGCGCCGCGCTGGCGATGGTCGAGAACATCGATGACAACGTCGGGCGTGTGTTGAAAAAGCTCGACGAGTTGAAACTCGCGGACAACACGATCGTAGTCTACTTCAGCGACAATGGGCCAAACGGAAATCGGTGGAACGCCGAGATGAAAGGCAAGAAAGGCTCGGTCGATGAGGGCGGGTTAAGGGTGCCGATGATGATGCGTCTGCCTTGGACCATTAATCAAACTGAGTCTTTCAACTTCTACGCCTCGGTCGCGGCGATCGACCTGTATCCGACGCTAATTGCACTCGCAGGGATCAATCGTGTTGGCGGCAAGCCATTCGATGGGATCAACATCGCGCCATTTCTCCTGCCCAACTACGGCAAAGATGCCAAGCTTGAGCCTGTATTAGTTATGAAACTGCAGCAACGCATGATTTTCGCTCACCAAAACGGTCGTGTCAGTGTTCGATACGAATCGTATAGGCTGGACCATCGGGGTCGGCTCTACGACCTCAAACAAGACCCCGGCCAACAACGTGATATCTGCCGCGACAAGCCGCAAGTACAAGCGAGACTGAGCACTGAGGTTTTGAGGTGGCGTGAAGACGTTGGCCTCAACACCAAACCCGAGCCAAAACCCTTCACGGTTGGCCACGCCAATTGGCCGGTGACTGAACTACCCGCGCGTGATGCGACGAGCAAGGGCAACATCAAACGCAGCAGCATCCATCCGAACTGTTCGTATTTCCTGAATTGGAAATCGACGGATGATGTGATCGTTTGGGATGCCGAGGTGCTGACCGCAGGGCGGTATGAAGCGTTGATCTACTACACCTGCCCAAAGCAAGATGTGGGCGCAACGATTGAGCTGAGCTTCGGTGATGCAAAGGTCTCGGGCAAAGTGACGCAGGCGCACGATCCGCCGC